>NZ_LRIC01000067.1:0-122891 GCF_001758725.1 Janthinobacterium sp. HH106
TGCGCGTCATTGAAATCAACGAGGGTTCGCGCCCGATCCGCACCGTCTCCACGGCAGTGCTAGGCCTGATCGCCACGGCCGACGATGCTGACCCGGCGGCCTTCCCGCTCGACACACCCGTGCTCGTTACCAACGTGCTGGCCGCCATGGGCAAGGCCGGCAAGACGGGCACCTTGTATCGCGCGCTGGAAGCCATTGCCGCGCAGACCAAGCCCCTGACCATCGTCGTGCGCGTGGCCGAAGGCGAGACAGAAGCGGAAACCACCACCAATGTGGTGGGCGGTGTCTCGCCGGACGGCAAGTACCTGGGCGTGAAAGCCTTGCTGGCCGCGCAAAGCAAGCTGGGCGTGAAACCGCGCATCCTGGGCGCGCCGGGGTTGGATACCAAGGCCGTCACCAACGCCCTGGCCAGCGTGGCGCAGCAACTGCGCAGCTTCGTGTACGCCTCCGCGTATGGCTGCAGCAACGTGGTGGCCGCCACCACCTATCGCGGCCAGTTCGGCCAGCGCGAGGTCATGATTATCTGGCCGGACTTCGTCAACTGGGACAAGACCATCGACGAAGAGGCCAGCATTTCCGCCGTGGCCTACGCCATGGGCCTGCGCGCCAAGATCGACGAGGAAACGGGCTGGCACAAGACCTTGTCCAACGTGGTCGTGAATGGTCCGACCGGCATCAGCAAGGACGTGTTTTTTGATCTGCAAGATCCGGCCACCGACGCCGGCGTGCTCAACGCCAAGGAAGTGACGACCCTGATTAACATGGGCGGTTACCGCTTTTGGGGTTCGCGCACCTGCGAGGCGCCGGGTGGCTTCTTCTATTTCGAAAGCTACACGCGCACGGCCCAGGTGCTGGCCGACACCATCGCCGAAGCGCATTTCGCCTTTGTCGACCTGCCCTTGCATCCGTCGCTGGTGCGCGACCTGCTGGAGAGCATCAACGCCAAGTTCCGCGACCTGAAATTGCAGGGCTACATCATCGACGGCCACGCCTGGTATGACGAACAGTTCAACGACAAGGACACGCTCAAGGCGGGCAAGCTGGCCATCGACTACGACTACACGCCCGTGCCGCCGCTGGAAAACCTGCGCTTCCAGCAGCGCATCACCGACCGCTACCTGGCCGACTTCGCCTCGCGTATCGCCGCCTAAGCATCATCAGCACCACCCTGCCCGCGCCGCGCGGGCGCAACTGAACAACGGAGAACACTATGGGCCTGCCCCGCAAACTGAAAAACTTCAACCTGTTCCAGAACGGCGTGTCCTTCCTGGGCATGGTGCCGGAAGTCACCTTGCCGAAACTGAGTCGCAAGATGGAAGAGTACCGCGCCGGCGGCATGAGCGGTCCCGTGTCCGTGGACTTCGGCAACGAGGCATTGTCGCTGGAATGGAGCGCCGGCGGATTGATCGCCGAAGCCCTGAAACAGTACGGCGCGCCCACGCACGGCGCCGTACAACTGCGCTTTGCCGGCGCCTACCAGGAAGACGACGAGGGCACGGTCGCCGCCGTCGAGGTCGTCGTGCGCGGCCGTTACAAGGAAATCGACATGGGCGGCGCCAAGATGGGCGACGACACCACGCACAAATACACGATGCCCTGCAGCTATTACAAGCTGATGATCGACGGCGCCACCGTCATCGAACTGGACTTCATGAGCGGCACCGAGAACTTCGGCGGCGGCGACACCAACGCGGCCATCCGCAAGGCCATCGGCCTGTAATCCCCTTTTTTACTTATCACCACACCACAAGGACAACACCATGAACACCGAAAACAACAATCAAGCCATCATCGAACTGGACGAGCCGATCAAGCGCGGCGACACCTTCATCACCGCGCTGACCGTGCGCAAGCCCAAGGCGGGCGCCCTGCGAGGTATTTCCCTGATCGAGCTGGCCAACCTGAACGTGTCGGCCTTGCAGATCGTGCTGCCGCGCATCACCGAGCCGACCTTAACCGCGCACGACATCGCCAACATGGACCCGGCCGACCTGCTGGCCGTGGGCGCCGAGGTCGCCGGTTTTTTGGCGAGCAAAGCCGATCGCCTTTCGGTATCCCCGGCGAAGTAGAAGACGCCATGGCCGACATTGCCGGCGTCTTCCACTGGACGCCGGCGGCGATGGACGGCTTTACGATTGATGAACTGATGGCCTGGCGCGAACGCGCCCGGCAGCGAAGCGGAGCGGAATAGATGGCTGGTCGGGATTTGAAGTTACAGGTAGTGTTTGCGGCACTGGACAAGATCACCGGCCCGCTGAAAAAGATCATGGGCGGCTCCGGAGAGACGGCCAAGGCCTTGAAGGCCACCAGTGACCGCTTGCGCGAGCTGAACGCACAGCAAAAGAACATCAGCAAATTCCGCGAGCTGCACGGCGGCCTGGACGCCACCCGCACCAAGCTGGAAGCGGCCCAGCAGAAGGTGGCCAGCCTGGCCACCAAGATGAAGCAGACGGAAGCGCCCACACGCGCCATGACGCGTGAATTTAACGCCGCCGTCAAAGCGGCCGGCGCCTTGAAGACGGCCGGCCAGCAGCAGGCCCAGCAATTGCAAGTCATGCGCGAGCGCCTGGGCGCCGCCGGCATCGGCACCAAAGACCTGGCCAACCACGAGCGCACCTTGCGCCGCGAGATCGAGGCCACCAACAAAACCATGACGCTGCAGCAGCAGAAGCTGGCCAATGCGGCCGCCAAGCAGCAGCGCGTCACCAATGCCACCCAGCACGCCGACAAGCTGCGCAACAAGGCGGGCAACTTGGCCATGGCCGGCGCAGGCGCCACCGCCACGGGCGCCGTCATCGGTGCGCCCGTCGTCAAGGGACTGAACGAGGCCAAGCACTATCAAACGGAAGTGGGCAGGGTCAACGCGCTGGGCCTGGGCGACAAGGTGTCAGCCGAAGCCGTCGCCTTCGCGCGCAACATGAAGACCTACGGCACCAGCCAGCTCGACAACCTGCAGCTCATGCGCGACGGCATGAGCGCCTTTGCCGACGTGCACCACGCGGAAATGGTCGCCCCTACCCTGGCCAAGATGAAGTTTGCCAATCACGCCTTCTTTGGCGAGGCCGAAGGCGCCGACAACGAACGCAAGTTCATGGACATGCTCAAGGTCATCGAGCTGCGCGGCGGCCTGGAGAGCAAGGAAAAGTTCGAGGCCCAGGCCAATATCGTGCAGCAAGTCATCACTGCCACGGGCGGGCGCGTCGGCCCGAATGAATGGCTGAACATGATTAAAACCGGCGGCCTCGCCGCCAAAGGCCTGCAAGACGATGCCTTTTACTACCAGATGGAACCGCTGGTGCAGGAAATGGGCGGCAACCGCGTCGGTACGTCCCTGATGAGCGCCTACCAGAACTTGTACCAGGGCCGCACGACGAAGCGCTCAGCCAAAAAGCTGGAAGAGTTCGGCCTGATCGGCGACAAGAGCAAGGTCAAGCACGACAAAGCGGGGCAAATTTCCTTCCTCGATCCCGGCGCGCTGCTGGGTTCAGAGCTGTTCCGCGAAAACCAGTTCGAATGGCTGGAAAAGGTGCTGTTGCCGCAACTGGCAAAGAAGGGCATCACCGAAAAGAAACAGGTGCTCGACGCCATCGGCAGCATTTTTTCCAACCGCACCGCGTCGAACCTGCATTCGCAGATGTACTTGCAGCGCGTGCAGATTCACAAGAACGAAAAGCTCAACCGGGGCGCCGCCAATATCGCCCAACTGGACAAGCTGGGGCGCGACTCTGCCGCTGGCAAGGAACTGGAAGCGCAAGCCAAGCTGGCCAACCTCAAGCTCACCATGGGCGAGAAAATCCTGCCGCTGTACGCGCAGGGACTGGAAATGGCCATCAGCGCCGTGCAGCGCCTGAATGGTTTCATGGAGCGCAACCCGACCGTGGCCAAGATCATGATTACCGCTTTTGCCGTGCTGGCCGGCCTGCTGCTGGTGCTCGGCCCGGTGATGCTGGGTATCGCCGCCATGATCGGCCCGTATGCCATGCTGCACGTCATGTTTGCCAAGATGGGCGTCACGGGTGGCGTGCTCACGCCGATTCTGCGCGGCCTGGGCGGCGCCTTCATGTGGGCGGGCCGCGCCGTGCTGTGGCTGGGCCGCGCCCTGATGCTCAATCCGATTGGCCTGGCCATCACGGTCATCGCCGGCGCCGCCTACCTGATCTATAAATATTGGGAGCCGATCAAGGCCTTCTTTACCGGCATCTGGTCGCACGTCAAAACGGCGTTTGCCGGCGGTATAGGCGGCGTCAGCAGCCTGATTGCCAACTGGTCGCCGCTGGGCCTGTTCTATCGCGCGTTCGCGGGCGTGCTGGGCTGGTTCGGCATTGCGCTGCCGGCCACGTTCACCGACTTCGGCGCCAGCATCCTGCAGCGCATCACCGCGTCCTGGACACCTATCGCCGCCTTCTTTAGCGATATCTGGTCGCGCCTGCGCACGGTCTGTGCCGGCGGCATGGGCAACATCACGGCCCTGATTATCAACTGGTCGCCGGTCGGTGTGTTTTACCAGGCCTTCGCGGGCGTCATGAGCTGGTTCGGAATCAAGCTGCCGGCCCAGTTCACCGAGTTCGGCGCCAACATCCTGCGCGGCCTGATCAACGGCATCACAGGTTCCATGGGCGCCGTCAAGGACGCCATCAGCAATGCCGGTTCCAGCACCATTGCCTGGTTCAAGGAAAAGCTGGGCATCCACAGCCCGAGCCGCGTCTTTGCCCAGCTCGGCGACTACACCATGCAGGGCCTGGCCGTGGGCCTGGACCGCAGCGAAGGCGCGCCGATTGCCAAGGTGTCCGGCCTGGCGCAGCGCATGGCGCAATTGGGCGCCGGCATCGCCATCGGCACGGCCACGGCGCTACCCGCCAGCGCCTTCGACACGCGCGCGCCGCTGTCCCAGGGCGGGTTTGCCGCCGGCATGACCATCCAGGGCGACAAGATCGAAATCACCATCCAGGCGCAAGCCGGTTCCGATCCCCAGGCCATCGCCCGCGCCGTATATGCGGCCATGGAACAGCGCGACCGCGAAAAGGCGGCACGCATCCGCTCGTCCCTGCGCGACCACGATTAAGAAAGAACAGCACACCATGATGATGATTTTAGGAATGTTCGTGTTCAGCCTGCCGACCCTGGCCTATCACGAGCTGCAGCGGCAAACGGAATGGAAGCACGCCAGCACGGCCCGCGTGGGCCTGCGCGACGCGCACCAGTACGTGGGGCCTGGCGACGACACCATTACCCTGTCGGGCTGGGTGGCGCCGGAACTGACCGGCTCCCTGTACTCGCTCGATGCGCTGCGCATGATGGCCGATACCGGTAAATCGTGGATTTTGATCCAGGGCACGGGCCGCATTCTCGGCTCCTACCGCATCACCAGCATGACCGAGGGGCGCAGTATCCTCGACGGCAGCGGCGGCGCGCGCCGCGTCGAGTTCTCGATTGCGCTCAAGCGTGACGACGACGGCGTGCTGGCCATGGTGGGCCTGGGCGACATCGGCGACCTGAAAAACATGCTCAGCATCGACGGCATGACCAGCAGCATTGCGGGCGCGGCAAAGAACGCCGTGGGCAGCGTGGTGGGCAATGTGGTCGGAGGCATCACCTCGAAATACGGGGGCGTCGTCAGCGAGATGAAAGACAAGATCGGCGGCAGCATCAGCAGCGCCATCGGCAGCGCGGCGGACAAGTTCAAATGAGCGAGCATATCCCCGCCTTCAAGGTCAGCATCGAGGACAAGGATTTGACGGCCATCGTCTCGCCGCGGCTGATCAATTTGACGTTGACCTTGTGCCGTGGCGACGAGAGCGACCAGCTCGACATTTCCCTGGATGACAGCGACGGCAAGCTGGCCCTGCCGCCGCGCGGCGCTCAGATCGCCCTGGCACTGGGCTGGCAAGCCACCGGACTGGTGGATATGGGCAAGTTCACCGTGGACGAGGTGGAGCACAGCGGCGCGCCCGATACCATCACCCTGCGCGCCAGATCGGCAAACCTGATCGATACCTTCAAACAGCAGCAGGAGCACAGCTTTCACAAGACCACCCTGGGTGCCATCATCGAGGCCATCGCCTTCCGCAACGAGCTGGCGTCGGGCGTGTCGGCGCGCCTGCGCGACACCGCCGTCGAGCACATCGACCAGACCCACGAAAGCGATGCGGCCTTCCTGCGCCGGCTGGGCAGGAAATACGACGCGGTGGCCACCGTCAAGAACGACACCCTGCTCTTCATCCCAATCAACCAGAGCCGCACGGCCAGCGGCAAGGTGCTGCCCGTCATTCCCATCACGCGCGCCCTGGGCGACGGCCACCGCTACCACAGCGCCGAAAGCGACGCCTACACGGGCGTGCGCGCCTTCTGGCATGACGAGCGCTACGCGCGCCGCCGCAGCGTTGTGGCCGGCGTACCGGGCAACAGCAAGCGCCTGCGCACCACCTTCGCCAATGAAGCCGACGCACGCGCGGCGGCCGTCGCCGAATGGCAGCGTATCCTGCGCGGCCTGGCCACCTTCGAAATGAGCCTGGCCCTGGGCAACCCGGCCGTGTTCCCGCAATCGCCCGTGACCGTACAAGGCTTCAAGCCCGAGATCGACGCCACCGAATGGCTATCGGTCAAGGTCACGCACAACCTGGGTGGCAACGGCTTTACTACGCGCGTGGAGTTTGAAACGAATACGGAAGCGGTCGAGGCCGAGCGCGAGGACGAGAAAGACCCGGACGAAGGCGTCACGGGCGTGGTGGCGAAGTGGAAGGACGTGGCGAGGAAAAAGAAACAGACAGGCCAGGAAATGGCGGGATCAGTGGGTAATCTCAAAACGTTGGAGCATCTATATACGACCAAACAGAATGCAGAAAGCGCCGTCAAAAAGGCATGGAATCGCATTCTGGAAGTACGCGACATCATCATGGAAAACAGCGAGCAACCTTGGGTGCCAGGTAAGGAACCGTCCAACCACATCGCGGAAGCAGTATGAATTCAATTACACGGAGAGAAGTATGAATGAGAACAATCAAAACACAATAGACACGGACGAGACAGAGCGCGAAGAAAATGAGATTCGTAATCACATCCACCGCCAGATACTTGGAATATCGGATCAAGTTCATTCCAAAGAAATCTGGCGTAAGATTCTGGCGGATGCCAGTCCTGAGTCCATTGCTACCGCCCTTAGCACACAGCTCACACATTTCAACTATAGGGAAGTTCAGCGCTGCAAATGCTGCGGACTGTGCAGTTACCCGTGCACCTGAAACGGAGAAAAACAATAAATCCTATTTTTTTTCGCTAAGGGACCAGCGTGGACTTCCTGCTGGCCCGTTGTTCATGCACTCACGTATTGATCCGTTCGGCATCTTGATAGAGCTTCCCATCGAGTATCCCTTTCCATCGACCAGGCAACTTGTCTCTAAGGACGATTTGGGCGCAGTGGCGACAGCGGAAGGCAACCACAGCCAGCCGCAAAACAGGATCGCTCCCACCAGCAAGGTCCATTGCGCCACGACAATTGCCCGTACTCGCTTGATTTCGGCTTGGTGACGAGTGCAGGCATGGCACGTTATCGCTGGTTCCACCTCCGCGCGCGGAGGAGTAATAGGCGCTACAGCGGACACAGGAGCACTTTGCTGCGCAACAATACGGGCATCGAGCAATTCCATGGCCGCCATGTACTTATCCCCAGGGAATGCGTCCATGTTGGCAGCGCCGAAACTATTCAGCAACACTCGATAGACATTCAGTGGAGACCCTCCTTCCAGCGCGACCAATGCCTTGACCTTGGCCGTTACGTCTTGCCGCTGTAGCTTTGTCAGCGGCTGAAATTCAGTTTTTGAGCCTATCGTGAGATTTACTACGTTGCTTTGGCGCGGCGCCTCATTCAAGTCGCCCATCACGGCATTGCTAACATCCCGCTTAAATTCTACTTTCTCTGCCATTTTTCCAATCCAACTTTATTTCTCGCGACGCCTTACGATGCTGCTGGCCTATTTTTTTACTTTTCTATAGTTTGGCTCAGCAATATGAATCCCATTGACCGCACCTTTAACCGAAACAGGAACCGCCTCAATAAGAGGAGAGTTTTCAACAGTGATCACTTTCAGCCTATCACCAGGGCCTGTTAGTAAGCACCGCTTTGAATCAAACAGTGCCTGCAATCGAGTCTGCTCCCCAGCGCTCGCGAATTTAAACCCGGTAATCAAATCTTCAGCAGATATGCAAGCGATAGTAGGTGCTATGGGTTCCACAACATCCTCCGCCTTAAATTTTGATGGGCCAGCAAAAACACTTGACACTCCAAAGCCTAAAGCAACTACCAGCAATATTTTTTTCTTCATTTAATGATCTTTTTATTGGCAACATTGACCGTCAAGGGGCCGGCAACATCACCATTAACCTGGTGTCCGACTGCGCCTTTGATAGTGATTTTTTGCTTGCGCTGAGTCTGCGAAGCTGCCGCAGCAACTGGAGTTGACGCAGTTCCTTCTGTCATTCCCTCAACCAGGCCGAGCAGACGCAACTTTCCTCGAAGGTCTAACTTCCGAAAGGCTAGCAGCAACTCGCTTTCCTCTGCCGGTAGCTCGTCCGAAGATGGCGTGCCATGCAATAAAAAGTGGGAATCCACTCCGGCACCGCAAACAGCTATCAGGTAGTCAGAATCCGGCTTCCTAGAGCCACTCTCATAATTTAATTGCGTGTCTTTTGTTACGCCAGCCAGGGCCGCAAACTTCTCTTGGCTCAAGCCCAAACGCTTTCGTTCGGCGCGAAGACGATCTTTGAAATACGACATATGACCACTTTTTTATTTGACATGTGGACATTCGTCCACTATAGTTACGCCATCCTGTAGCGATTACACATCATAACATTATGAAAAACGTATCCAAAATCGGGCGCACTGCCAAGGGCGTCACTTCGCAGCCTTTGGGCGTCCGCTTGTCGCCTGATGAAGTGCTGGAAGTCGAAGCCATTGCCGCCGAGCAAGAACGATCCCGTGCCTGGTTATTGCGCTTCCTGATCTTGCGCGGCCTCGCCGACTACAAGCGCGAAATCGCTTCCCAAATCACCCACTAAGGACGACGCCATGTACCCAGATGCAAAACGTATCCGAAACCACCGCGTCATGTTGCGCCTGGACGATTACGAACACCAGCTTGTTTCCTCGCTCGCCGATTACCAGGGCGAAGCGCTTGCGGTGCTGGTGCGTCAGATCGTCATGCGCGAAGCCTTAGCAGTTATTGCAGGTGACGAAGCCAACATCGACAGCGTACAGCTTCGCAGTGCTTAATCCGAGACACTGAATAGTAACTTTTAAGCAACTGCAAAGCTACCCACATGCCAGATCACCAAATTAATCTCAATGACGACGAGCGCGCGCTGCTAGAAATCGTGCGCCAACGCCAGGGGCTGGCAAGTATCGATCAGGCGGCTGAATGGCTCGTCAAGTCGCGCTTACGCAAGCAGGCAAAAAACATGACAGGTCGCGGTCGCGCCTTATACCAAGTGGAAAGAAAGCTGAAATGAGAGTTATCGGCCTGCCCTGCCCGCATTGCGAAAACACCGTCCGCGCCGTCAAAAGCCGCACGATGTCTGCCATGTTCAAGGAAATCACCTACATGTGCCAGAACCCCGAATGCGGGCACTCCTTCGTGGCAGGCCTGGAAGTACTGCGCACCCTCTCGCTGTCCGCCATGCCCAAGGCCGATATCCGCATCCCGCTGTCCCAGCATGCGCGCGCGGCAGCCACCAGCCAGCTGGCCCTGGACCTGACGGCGGGCTACTGATGACTATCCCGATCCTCGCACCGCCGTAGCCCGGCCGCTGTAACTCCCCTCTTTTGCTGTGCCCTGCAGCGCTCCCTTTTGAGCGTGCGGGATTCGTTCAACCTGAAATAAGGAAAACCGATGGAAACCACGATGTACGCCGCCAGTCAGGCCGACTATTCCACGGCGCCGGGCGCGCCCCGCCCAGCCATGCAAAAGTGCCTCGTGCCGGTGGCGCCGACCTGCTTCCTGCTGCAAGCCCACACTGGCGCCGACATCGAAGCACTGTCCGCTTATATCCGCGAGATTGCCAAGACCTATCACGCCTACGGCGCTGCCAATATAACCTTCATCGTCAGCGATGCGCAGGCACTGGAGCGTGACGGCTTTTTCGCGCCAGCCAAGCAGCGCGCCCTGGTCGGCAAGCTGCCTATTGAGGTGAACTACATTTTCGCCAACGAAGCAGGTTCCCGCCACTGCTGCGGCGCATCGCACACGCTCCCGTACTGGGCAGAGCAATTTCTCAAGCCAGGGGCACGCTGATGCTGCGCCTGGCCAAAACCTGCGGCATCTGGCTGCTGACGCTCCTGATTGTCATTGCCCCCGGCGTGCTGCGGGCCATTGGCTTCATCAAGGACTGAACCATGCCGGCGTCCCTTATCGACAATCACCTGTCCTTCCAGCCTGCCGCCGAAATTCTGGCCGCGCGCGACAAGGACATGCCGACGCCACCGGGCGCCGGGCATGCGCTGGCTGCCATTGCCGAAGCCAAGGCCCAGCTACGCAGCATCAAGCCGCGCAACCTGGCGCCCTTCATGGCCCAGGCTTGGGGATTGTCGCCGCGTGGCGCGCGCCGTTCCGTGCTGATCGCCGCCGGCATGGACGCCGACCGCTGGGAATCGCCCATCCATTCATTTACCGAGGAAGAGCGCATCGAGCTGCGCGCCGCCACCTCTGCCGCTATCCGTGTGTACGAAAGACTGTTGAATGCAATCTAAACAAATCCTGCTGCCTGCCCCGCAGCGTCACGAAGCCTTTTTACGATCCGCACAGTTCGCGCCCGAGCTGGCGCGTATCCCTTACAAATGGCGCAACCGCGTCATCACGGCCGCCATGGCCAAGATGGCCTGGTCGTCTTGGTACAAAGTCTATGAGTCCGTCGCCACCAGCTTTGTGCGCGAGTTCGCTGAGCAATACGTGCCGGCCGGCGTCGACCTGTCGCAAAGCGATGCCGACATCGTGGCCACCGCCGAGCGCGCTGCTTCGGGCGTCACAAGAATGCTGTGGATGGCCGTGTCCGACACGCACGCCCTGCAGATCATGGCCGACGAATGCGCCTCGTATGGCATCGAGCTGCCCGAGTTCGACACGATGACCGACACCATTGCCCGCCTGGTGGACGCCCGTTGGTGGCGCCGCCAGTTGCGCAAGCGCGTCAAGCGCGCCTTTGAAGCCGGCAATATCCGCCTGGGCTATGTGAACTATCGCGGCGAACCCTACGCCAGCAACGACGCCGTGCTGTCGCGCCTGGCGCAAAACCGCCGCAACGCGGCAGCGCTGGCCGCCACCCTGGTGCAAAACGAGAATGGCCAGCAATTCAGCATCGCCGAGCTGGCCGAGAAAACGACTGCGAATAAAGCCATCCGGCGCGGCGAGCTGATGTTGCGCATCAATGGCTTTGAACAGATCGCCCGCGAGTGCGGCGACCAGGGCATTTTCATCACCTGGACGTGCCCATCGCGCTTTCATGCCATGCAGCACAGCGGCAAGCCAAACGACAAGTTCGACGGCTCCACACCACGCGAGGCAAATGCGTACCTGGGCAAGATGACATCGCTGTGCCGCTCCGCGCTGGCGCGCCGTGGCATCGGCCTGTACGGCTTTCGTATCGCCGAGCCGCACCACGACGGCTGCCCGCACTGGCATTTGCTGCTGTTCGTGCGCCCGACCGCGAAATACAAGACGGCCCATCTGCAGGACGTGGCCGGCCGCGCCATCCGCATCATGAAGCGCTACGCCTGGCGCGTGGATCGTGGCGAACCGGGCGCCTTCGCGCGCCGCCTGGACGTCAAGCGCATCGACTGGGCCAAGGGCAGCGCCGCCGGCTACATCGCCAAGTACGTGGCCAAGAACATCGACGGCGTGGCCGAGCACAAGACCAAAGAAGGCTATGTCGTCACGGCCGATACCGAAGGCGATGTCGAGCTGACGCCATCGGCGCGCGTCGAGTCCTGGGCCGCGTGCTGGGGCATCCGTCAATTCCAGCAATGGGGCGGCGCGCCCGTTACCGTGTGGCGCGAATTGCGCCGCATCGAGGAAAGCATGCTCAACGAAGCCCCGGCCGCCATGCGCCGCGCCTGGGACGCCGTGCAAAAGATCGACGGCGAAAAGCGCGCCTGCTGGGCCGAATACCTGCGCGCCCAGGGCGGCGCCCTGGTGCCGCGCAAGGAACTGGTCGTCACCTTGGCCAAGGACGAAAAAACCGTCATCGGCCGCTACGGTGAAACGCTGCGCACCACGCCCTACGGCGTGCGCTGCAGCGATCTGATTGGCGTGGTCTTCAAGTCCGTACGCCATACGTGGACGCCCGTACAGGCCACAGGCGCTCGCGCGGTGGCTGTTGGGGTTGCAGTTCCTCGGACTCGTGTAAATAACTGTACGCACCCCGACCGCCCTGCCCCGGCCACGCCGCCGGCGACGCCCGCGCCTGACCTGTCCGACGAGGCAAAAACAGCGGTCATTGCCGCTTGGGCGGCCGTCAACGCCTGCCCGTACCCCCGGCTGATCGTTCACGACAACCCATCGCATGAAGGAGCTACCACATGAAAACCTTTGCCGTGATCGTTCGCACCCAAACCGAACGCTTTGAATTTTTTGATGACGCCGCGTCCAGCGGCGACGTGATCGACGCCGCCATCGACCGCTACGGCGTGTGCGGCGTTACCGCCAAACTGAAAGGAGCACCGCAATGCTGAACACCCTGACCAATTCGCCGCGGCAAATCGCCTTGGGCGACCGCGTGACATTCGATACCGACGAAGGCTACCAGGCCGGCACCGTCAACGACCTGCGCCGCGACGTGGGCAATGGCGAGCTGCACGCCTGGGTGGAGCTGGATCACCAGTGGCCGGGCATGTTCCGGGCGGTGCCGCTGGGCGCCATCGAGGCGGTCAAGAAGGCAACCGCGCCTATCGGGTGCCCAGCATGACGACGGCATCCCCCGCAGAGGAAGCGGATTACAAGGAGTTTTGTCGACTGCGCGATTACCGCAAGCCAGGCGCTGAGGTGCCGCAATACACGGAGGCCGAAGCGTTTGCTTTGGCGGTACAAACCGATTCCGAGAATAGGAAAAAGAAATGCTTCGCTACATGACCATACCGAAGTTCTCTACCGAGTCGGGTTACACGCCCGACGCGATCAGAACAAAGATCCGGGACGGGATCTGGCCGAAAGACGCCGTCTGGATCAAGGCACCAGACAATCGAATTTTAATTGACGTAAAAGGGTATGAATCATGGGTAGAGACGGGCGAGGTGTTAAAGCTGCATCGGAAAGCAGCATCGAAATCACCTTCATGTATCGCGGCACCAGGTGCAGGGAAAGGATCGCGCTCAAGCCCACCTCCGCTAATCTGAAACGGGCCGAGAACCACCGGGCGGCGATCCTGCACGCTATCGCCACCAACAGCTTTGACTACACGGCCACCTTTCCGCAATCATCCAATGCCGTCAAATTCGCTGACCAAGTGGGGGATGTCCAGACCATCGAGGCGTTCCTGGACAAGTGGCTGGACAGGCAGAAAAAGCACCTCAAGGCCAGCACGTACAACGGCTATCGCAAGATCGTCGTTGGCCAGCTGATCCCTTGGTTCGGCACTATCATGCTGTCGGCGCTGCGCAAGAAAGACGTGCGGGCGAAGCTGGAGCCCATGACCGCGACCAACAAAACCATGGCCAACATCCAGAGCGTGCTGCGCAAGGCGCTGGACGACGCGATAGAGGACGAGCTGATCGAGGTCAACCCGCTGGCGCGATGGTGCTACTCCAAGGTGGAGGCGCCGCAGTCGAAGGACGATATCGACCCGTTCACGAAAGAGGAGCAGGCGGCGATTCTCGCGCAAGCAACCGGCCAGGGGCGCAACCTGCTGCAGTTTGCCTTCTGGACAGGCATGCGCACGTCCGAGCTGGTGGCCCTGGACTGGGCCGACGTCGACTTCGTGCGCGGCGTCGTGATGGTGACGCGTGCCCTCACCCAACACTCCAAGGCGGCAGAAAGCACCAAGACGAACGCCGGCCGCCGTGAAGTCAAGCTGCTGGAGCGTGCGATGCATGCGCTGCAGGAACAAAAGGCGTTCACCTGGGTGAAAGGCGAGGAAGTCTTTCAAAATCCACGCCTGGAACGGCGCTGGGAGGGCGACCAGCCGATCCGAAAAACACTATGGACGGGGATATTGACGAGCGCTGGGGTGCGGTATCGCAACCCTTACCAGACGCGGCATACCTATGCCAGTATGATGCTATCGGCTGGGGAACATCCGATGTGGGTGGCGAAGCAAATGGGGCATGCCGACTGGACAATGATTGCGCGAGTGTATGGACGTTGGATGCCTGACGCGGACCAAAGTGCAGGCTCGAAGGCGGAAATAATCTTCGGCATGCGCTAACTCAAACTTCATCTGCGATGGTCTGCCCGATGAGCAAGAGTTCGCATGAGCAAAAACATGCAATATGTGAAATTTATATTTTTAAAATTTCACAATTACAACCTATAATTGATGTCCTTATGCAACTCAGGGTAGGACATGGCGATCGACCCAAGCAAGACTCCCATATACCATATTACTGACATTGCCAATCTAGAAAGCATTATTCAGAATGGCGGTCTTCACTCTGACGTTGCCTTAGCGCAGGCTCGTGTGGAGCCGACAAACATTGGTCACGCGAATATCAAGTGGCGTCGAATGCACGTAAACAAAGTTCAGTGTTGCGGGGATAGGTTTGTCGGTGAATTTGTTCCGTTTTACTTTTGCCCACGCTCCCCAATGCTCTACACTGTAAATAACGGAAATACAGGGCGCCCTGTAGGGTGTCAAACTGGAATTCTACACTTGGTAAGCGATGTATTACGAGGTTCGAGCCTAGGTCGCCAGTGGGCAGTCAGCGATGGCAACGCAGGGTCAGCGTATCCAACGTTCTCGAATGCACCTGGAGTACTGGACACTGTCAACTGGGCAATTATTAAGTCAAATCAGTGGGCAGGCCCCCGAATGAATGCCAAGCAAACAGAATTTCTAGTCGCAGATTTTTACCCCATCACCTCTTTCACGAGTATTGGGTGCAATACCGAACAGACAGCGGCAACGACGCGTGCGATTTTATTCCAACACGGAATCCAGATCGAAGTAAACGTCCTTCCTCATTGGTACTATTGATATATATGTTTAAGATAACATCTGGCAACTTACTCGATGCTCCAGTCGAGGCGTTGGTTAATACCGTCAACACCGAAGGTGTCATGGGAAAGGGCATTGCATTGCAATTCAAGCAAGCATTTCCCACCATGTTCAAGGCGTATGAACTTGCTTGTAAAGCGAAGGAAGTGCGTCTTGGCAAAGTTCACCTGTATGATCTTGGGGGCCTTGTCGGTGGCCCACAGTGGATTGTCAATTTTCCAACAAAAGGACATTGGAAGTCCAAAAGCCGTTTAATCGACATTGAGGCTGGGCTGGCCGACTTAGTGATCCAAGTACAAGCACTCGGCATTCGCTCTATTGCTGTGCCTCCACTCGGTTGTGGATACGGAGGGCTTGATTGGGCAGACGTAGAACCGCTGATACGCGCCGCATTCACAGACCTCCCTAATGTGGAAGTTCATATGTATCCTCCGGGCAACACGCCATCTGCTTCTGATATGAAGATCGGAACAGACCGCCCAAAAATCACACCTGGGCGTGCTGCACTAATTTCAGTTTTTGATCGATATAAAAAAGGCCATTTAGCCCCCGACATCCAGTTGTTAGAGGTTCACAAGCTGATGTACTTTCTTCAGGAGGCAGGGCAACCGCTCAGGCTCCGATATGAACCACGTGCCTTTGGCCCGTACGCGCTAAACTTGCGCCAAGTATTAATTCAACTAGAGGGTCATTACATTCAGGGCTACGGCGCGGGCTCAGACAATCCGAAAACCAAGATTGATCTTATGGAAGGCGCAGTCGAGGAAGCTGCAACACTTGTCAATGCGGACCCAGACACAGTAGCGCGTATTGATCGTGTAGCCACATTGATACAGGGATTTGAAGATCCATATGGCCTAGAACTGCTGAGCTCTGTACACTGGGTTATGTGTCATGCCCCAAATGCTCGCGAATCAGCGGAAGCGACCGTCAATGCAGTTCATGCATGGAACGACCGAAAACGCAGGATGCTCAAGCGTGAGCATCTGGAGTATGCATGGGAGCGTTTAACGTCCGAAGGTTGGGATATCAAGTCCCGTAGCGCTCTACATTGACAGCATTAAGACAACCACCCCTCAGAAATGCGGATGTATCCTAACTTTACGGCTGGTTCGATTCCCGCCGTCTCCACCACTGAATAAATAAAAGGGCTTCCCCGTTTTGGCGGGGAGGCCCTTTTTATTTATTCCATGCATGCAGAGCGCGGGCAGCGCATCCGCGTCCGGTACGGGCGCGGGGGTTGTGCGGGGCCTTCGGCGAGCGCAGCCCGGCGCCGCACAACCGGGTTGCGCTTGCAAGCGCAACCCTCTCCGATTCGTCTGACTGGCTTTTGCGCCGCAGGCGGTTTTTCCTAACAACAACCTTAGCTGTTCAGGCTGTGCGCGTATGCCGGGCCTGACCCTCGCTACTCCGCGCACACCGCCCCACCCACCGTTCCCCCAATACTCAAGCCCGTCGACAAATCAAACCCAAAATCACAGCGATAACCATCCTTTGATCGATATCGGCACAGCAGCATGTCACGATTACGAATGCGTATTTGCGGATCGGCGCAGCCATCGCGCATATCCGGACCGATGGCTTCGAAGAGGTCTTTTGCGGCGGTGCCCGTCAAGCGAAACGCGACTTTGGTATCGCCCGCAACCGGGGCCACGGCATCGTCGAGATATGCGCCATAGATCGCGTACGAACCTGAAAAATCCTTCTGTACAAACTGCCAGACGGCCCGGACCTGATGCGCCAGCAGCAAGCACAGCATAGTGGCAAGTATCAGGCTGACGCGTTTCAGCATATGGAGCCGCCGATGCTGCGCCCGGTCAGCAGATCAAAGCCGAAGTCGCAGTGATGACCATCACGGGGATGGTAGGAGCAGCTCACTTCCGCCCGCTGGCGCAGGCGATATTCGCCATCCACGCCGCACGCGTTGCGCAAGTCGGGGCCCATCGCATCAAATAGCTGTTTCGCCGCCTTGCCGTCGATCCAGAACGCGATGCGCTTGTCTTTCCTTGTCGGCGGCTGTGGATCGCTCAGGCTTCCGCCATAAATCGCATAGCGGCCTTTGAATGGCTGATAAGAAAATAGCCATTGGGGGGCGGATTGGGCCATGGCCGTAGCCAAAACAAAGAGAAGAAAAACAGCGAGAAGACGTTTCATGTCATCTGCCCCGCTACTTGATCGTGACATGAAAATGGTCGTCGTGGCGTATCAGTGGTCTTATCCGGGGGATGGTGGGGTCATTAAAAAAGATAACCTGGACAAAGCTGAATTCAAAAAATATGCGGATCAGCTGTGCCGTTGCATCGCGGTCGTAGTGCGTGTCAAACCTTGTTACAGCGCTCTCCATTTTGTCTTTGCGAAGCAATCGGACGTCGACGTCTTTTCCGCTTCGATGACCTTTATGTTCACTGTAGGGAGTTCCATCAGCCAGGCTGATATTTCCGAAACCAATTTTCCGGCTATCGATGCCCTGCCATTGATGTTCAACCAAGAATAGCAGCGAAAGCAACTTGGGATGAGCATACTGGCCGGCACCATTGGGCGGTGTTCCATAGGTGTAGTAACCCGCGCCTTCCGGCCTTTGCGGAAGATTAAAGTAGCCGCGTCTATCCATGGGCTGCAATTCCAGCATGCGCACTCCTGAATGTAAAACCTCAGCGCTCAGCTCAACGCAAATGGCACCAGGTGATGCTCCCGTACATCTCACGGAGCATGTCACGCGCCGATGTAGTTGGCAGAGCTCGCCCCTTCGCTCGCAAAAAAACATGCGCACGCGACGATTTTTGCCGTTATGCATTTTCTGGGCATTGCGTAGAATCAAACATCCATACACTGATGGCATCGTTTTCGGGTGTTCCCGCTACTTGAAGCCAAGATATTGATGCTGCGCAAAGGTGCGCCGCGCCACCTTGAAACTAAAAAACGTCCCCCCGTAAATACCCGATCGCCCTCCGATATTTCTCTATCCTCTCCAGATCCTTCTGCGTCGGCTCCCCTATCCGCGACAGATCGCTATTCTCCGCCAGATCCGCCAGCTTGACGGCCTTGCCGACCGGGTCCAGGGCCGCGCGGGCGATGAAATCTTCATACAACTCGCCCTCGATCTTGGTCACGGCGCGCACGCCGTCAATGACGTCCCGGGAAAATCCTTCGCGCGCCAGATCGTCGAAGGTGACTTTGCCGTCGCTGTCTTCCACCACGTCATGCAGCACGGCGACGATCTGCTGGGCGCCGGGGGCGACGATCTGCTGGGCGCCGGGGGCGACGCGCAGCATCACGCGCAAGGGGTGCAAAATGTACGGCGCGCCGCCCTTGTCCGTCTGGCCGGCATGGGTGGCGGCGGCAATTTCTATGGCGCGCTCGAGGGTGCCGCGACCTGCATGTTCACGCATGTTCACTCCTTGTTAAGTCCACGTTGATTGATGTGTCCCTTGCGCGCCAGCCGCGGCGCTGCAAGTGGCACACGCTGGTGCACAGCAAGGCTGGCACCAATAAATTGAGAACCGGCACGAGCATCAGCAAGCATAACAGCAGGCCCAGGGCAACAATCGCCGGACGCTGTTCGCGGCGCAATGCCGCTTGCTGTTCCGCGCCAAGTACCTCTGCGGCCGCCGCTCCGTAGATCATCTGGACGTTCCAGGCCAGCAAGTACGCGATCAGCACGCACATGGCCCACACAGGGATCAGCAGGGAGAGCAGCAGCAACAGGCGCCGCCGCCAGGCGGGGCGCGGGACGGACGCATCCAGGCCGGCCGGCGCTTGCCAGCCGGCATAGCGGCGCGCCGCCACCGCCTTGGCGCGCTCCAGCAACAGCCAGCGCAGCGGCAAGCGCGCCGTGCCGATGGCGCCGACGATAAAGACCATCACATAGAAAAATGCAGCCAGCGCCAGCAGCGCCAGGGCGATCTGACCGATCGACAGCAAAGCTTTGGCGGCGCTGCCCAGGCCGCCAGCGATATTGCCCATCTGCGTGACGGTGGCCGGCCCGTCGGCCAGTGCCCCGACGCCATTCATCACGCCCAGGCCCAGCAAGCCGGTAACGGACACCAGCGCCAGCATGGCGCTCAGCTCGACAAAAAAACGGCCGAAGCTGCTATACAGTCCCAGCCACAGCGCCATGACCGCCACGCACCACAGCGCGGAACGCCACCACAGCCCCGCATGGCGGGCATCGCGCAGCCCCAGCCCCACGCACGTGAAGGCTTCCCGCCAGGCCAGCAGCCAGGTTTGCAATGTTTTTGTCACCTTCGGGCAGACTCCGCAATCAAGGGGCGGATACGTCGATCCGGATGTTGCCGATTGTACATGGGCCAGGCTGGCGCACGCGCCGCCGAGAGCAAGGGACAAACCCGGCGCCAGCTTGCCATTGTTTGCGATCCCGCAATTCCAGGCGGAAAGGAATGCGAAACAATGCAAACTCCCCCCCATCGTCGCACCTAGCGGAGTCGAGCATGCTTGAAGTTCAGCCCAGGGATAAGCGCGGGTTTTTCATCCTGCCCCAGGCTCCGGAAGACGCAGGGTATTACGTCTATGGCACCCCGGGCAGGGGCGCAGGCCAGTACGCGCATCCAAACATGATGATGGCGCTCCTGTATGTGGAACGCGAATGGCAAGCAATCGATGACCGGCAATTCGGGATTGGCAACATCAGTCTGGCTAACGGCACCGCCTACGGGGAACACTCAACGCACAAATCCAGCCTGGAGGTAGACATTCGTCCACTGCGCAGGGGCGGCCTTCAACTCCCTGTTTATTGGTACGACAAAGACTACGATCAAGCCGCGACGGCAAAGCTCATCGCACTTTTTCGGGCCCATGCCAGTGTGCGCAGGGTGCTGTTTAACGATACCGGCATTCCATTCGTGACACCATTCAAAAATCACGACCATCATTTCCATCTGGAACTGAGAGCATGATATGAAAAAACTGTGGGCTGTGGCCTTCGGCGCCATCACCGTATTCTCGCTGGCCTATGCAGACGGCAGCAGCGACTGGGGCGAATACAAACAGTTCAAAGGGGCTTATCTGATTTATTCGAATACCTTGGGCGAGCAACAGCCGCCCACACCGCATGACAGCAAGATTTCTTTCATGGTCACGGGGGCCGTTGCCAGGGACATGTTTGACTCGATGGCTCCGGATTCGAAAGAGCGCTGCAGTTTGGAGAAAGGCTATCGGCAGCGCGACAAGGAAAATGTTTCCTGTCTCCGGGATCATGACGGCTATAGGTGTCACTTCGGCTTTAACTTGCGCAGTGGCAAAAGCATTGCTGGATCGATTTGCTAGATCGCGTGGGGTGACCGGAGCCTTAGCCCAGCCAATCCTGCACGACTTCCAGTCCCTGCAAGCGTACTCCAGAATGAAGAGGCGGATACGTCGATCCGGATGTTGCCGATTGTACATGGACAAGGCTGGCGCACGCGCAGCGCAGGGCAAACCCGACGCAGCGCCATCAGCCTTCAACAATGGCTATCGAAACGCCAAAGCCGTCGCAGCCTGATCGGCATGATCGCAAGCTGACGCATGGCAGATCCGGTTTCTCCCCGCTGCCTTGGCCTTGTACAGTGCCTTATCCGCGAGTTCAACCAGCTCCACCGCCTGGTTTTTCAGGTACGTCGGCATCAACGCCGCCACACCGACGCTGGCCGTCACCACGCCAAGAGGATTGCCACGATGCTCGATTCCCAGCGATTGCACGGCCTGGCGGACGTCTTCCGCCACCGTCAAGGCGCCCGGCAGATCCGTCCCCGGCAATAAAATGACCATTTCCTCGCCGCCATAGCGCGCCGCAAGGTCGCCCGGCCGGCGCATGCTGTAAGCCACCACCTTGCCGAGTTTTCTCAGGCACTCGTCGCCGGCCACATGGCCATAGATATCGTTGTATTGCTTGAAGAAGTCGACATCGATCAACACCAGTCCAAGTGAGCTATTTTCACGCTGCGCACGGCTGAACTCGGCAAGCAGCGACTGGTCGAAGTGGCGCCGGTTCGCCAGCCCCGTCAACCCATCCTGATTGGCAAGGCGGGCCAGGGTTTCATTGATCAATTCCAGCTCGTTGCGCGCTTCAAGCAGTCCCGCCTCGCTTTTCACCCGCAAATCGATCAGCCGCACCACGCGGTATCCGATAAACGCGATCAGCAATACCAGCACCCCGCCCACGGCGTTTTGTATCACGGTATCGAGGCGCCATGCAGCGAGGACTTCATCCTGTGACAATGCGGCAGAGACCACCAGCGGATATTCTTCGACTCTTCGATAACTGTTGATGCGCGTCACGCCATCGACCCGCGACTTGATCACGGCCGTGCCTACGGGACTTTTCGGTAAATAATCATGAAATAAGGGAAACTGCGAAAGATCGCGCCCCAGCAAACTCTCATCGAATGGCCTGCGCAATAAAAGAATGCCTTTTCCATTCGCGATGAAAATGGCGCCTTTTTCTCCTATTGAAAAACGTTCATAAAACTGCCTGAAATAATGCATTTCGATGGTCGCCAGCGCCACGCCGCCAAAGCTGCCGTCAGGCAAATTGATCCGCCGCGATACCGTGACTATCCAGTCCCCCGTCGATTTGCTGCGCACGGGCGGGCCGACATAAGGCCCCCGATCATCATGCGTTCGATGGTAGTTGAAATAATCTCGATCGGAATTATTCAGATTACTCAACAAGGTTTTCTGAGAGTTCACGAGCCAGCTGCCATCCCTGGCATAGACGAAGATGCCGTGCAGCTGCCGCAGCTCGGCTACGCGGGTGACCAGCAATTTATGGAGACGGGCCAGTTCAAGGTCGGAGACACCGTCCGCCTCCAGCCGCTCCACCAGACCGACCAGCACCGTATCGGCCTCCTTGATGGTGTCATAGGCATGCTGGGCAACAGATTGCGCCAGGTTGGCGCTTTCACGGCCCGCTTCATTCAATTGCACCTCGCGTGCACGCAAGGTCATCCATAACTGGGTCGCCAGGAGCGACAGGCACACGAGCACGACAAATGAGATCGCCAGCGGCAGCAAGGAAAATCCCCGGAAGCCCGCTCCCAGCAATCGTGGCGGCAAGCTGCGTGACCTGGTCATGGATACACTCCCGGTTTGATATCCGGCAAAGTGTGCACGAAATAGGCAGCGACATACTCACACTTGGTAACAAACATGATATAAAAAAAGTCACCATGACACTTGCTGGGCCACGTCTCCCCTCGGCCATGGCATCGGTGAGTGCTATATCGGAGAGCTCTGATGCATACTCGGCTTGCATGCTGCGCCATGGCGCTCGCTGTATTCTTACCTTCCCAAGCTGCGGACAAGCCGCCGGCATGGACTGGTGAACCACGCCCCTTGCGGGGTGACTATCAGATCTATGGCGGAACGCTGTCCGAAATGCTGCCGCCCACGCGAAACGACCGGAAAGTGGCAATCATGGTCAAAGGGGAATTGGCAAGGGAACTGTTTGCCCAGCTCGGCCCCGATGTGAAACAGGAACAGGCATGCAGCTCCTCGGCGCACTACCGGGAGCGGCGCAGGGGGGACATTCGCTGCGTTCATACAAAAGAGGCGGGATACGCATGCTATTTCGGACTCGATTTACGTACGGGAAAAGGGATGTATGGAGCGATCTGCTAGCCTGGACGCCGTCCGGCACCGTTAAAACCAGAGGCCGCCTCATTCTACCGGCGCACAGCCTGCCGGATGCTTCTGCCTGAGCGACTCTGCCTGCCTATGCCCCCGGAGCAGAACCCGATCCCCCATCCCTCACCGCAACAGCGTACACTGGCTCCTCTTCCATCAACGCATCGGTCCACAGTGAAACTATCGCGCTTTATTACCGGCCATCTGGAGCCGATCCTGGAAGAGTGGGAACTTTTCGCCAGGTCGCTTCCTATTCCGGGCACCGCCATCTCGAAGGCCGAATTGCGCGATCATGCGAAGCAGATGCTGGAAACCATCGTGCGCGACATGGATGTCATCGAAAGCGCGGCGCAGCGAAAAAAGAAATCGACCACGGGCGTTTCGGAAATCACGGGCAAGGAGACGGCAGCCGCCACGCATGGCTCGCTGCGCCAGCAGATCGGCTTCACGCTGCCGCAGCTGACGGCGGAATTTCGCGCGATGCGGGCCAGCGTCCTGCGCCTGTGGATGGCACAGGTGTCGGTGACGACGAAAACGGCGACGCAAGACATCTTGCGCTTCAATGAAGCGATAGACCAGGCGCTGCAGGAATCGGCCATACGCTATTCGCAGCAGAGCGACCGGACCCGCAATACCTTTCTCGCCATCCTCAGCCACGATCTGCGCAGTCCGCTGAGCACGATGACGATGGCCGGTGCGCTGCTGAGCAGGCCCAGCGCGAGCTCTTCTTCCACGGTACAGATCGGTGCGCGGGTCGCCCGCAGCGCAGCGACCATGACAACCATGGTGAACGATCTGCTGGAATTCGCCAGGACACAGCTGGGGGGACGCATGCCCATTTCACCCACCTTGGGCGATCTGGGGGAAATCTGCAAGACGGCCGTCGAAGATGCCTCGGCCGCCCACCCGCAGTGTAAATTCGAGCTGAGCACCACGGGCGAGATGATCGGCGACTTCGATGCGGCCCGCCTGGCCCAGCTGTTTTCGAATTTGCTCAACAATGCCGCGCAATATCGCACTGACGACCAGCCGGTGACCATCACGGCCTGCGGCGATGCCGATACGGCCGTGGTGCAGGTGAAAAATTTCGGCCGCCAGATCCCGGAAAGCTCGCTGAAGAGCATTTTCGATCCCCTGGTGCAGCTGGCCATTTCCGACGATCACAAGGCACCCAACGCCACCAGTATCGGACTGGGTCTGTTTATCGCGCGTGAAATCGCCAGCGCGCACGGCGGCACCATCGGCGCCGAGTCGAGCCTGGAATCCGGCACGGTATTTACCGTGCGCCTGCCCAGGGTGGCGCTGAATGACAGAGGGAACGGCGGCTAGGGACTATCCCGGCAGAAAGCGGCATCCCACCGGGACAGGCCCGCCTCACCTACGGCTGAGCGGCACATACTCGCCCGGCAAGCTGGCCGCTTCCAGCGCATCGGCAAAGGCCAGCAGGAACTTCGCCGGGCCATGTTCCGACACCAGCAGCGATGCGCCCTTGTGGCGCAGCAGTTTCAGCACTTCCTGCTGGTGCGCCTGGTATTCCTGCGAATGGCCGTAGAAGGTCTGATACATCTCCAGCGTTTCCATGGCTTTCGCGGCCAGGATGAATTCGGGTTTGTCCATGATGTCTCCTCGTTGTCATTGCTGCCAAAAACACGAAAAAAACCTGCAAGATGTGCGCCCCATGCCCGTCGCACTGCCTTGCAGCAACCACATCCGTATTTCCATCATACGCCTCAAGCCAGCCATTGCGCCGTCCTGTCGTGCATCTTTTTCTCTCCCGCCCGTCCGGCGCCATCGCTACGGTGTACACGCTAGCGCCATGTGCCCGCGCATGGCATCATGCGCGTTGCCCATTCCTAATAACGACATATGGACCAATATCACTTCCTCGTAGGCGAATTCAAGAAAAATAGCCCCTTTATTCCCGCCACGACCAGTGCGCAGTTGTTCGCCTGGTTCGAGCACATCGGCGAATCCGTCGAGCGCTACGGCAACAAGCGCGGCAAGATCGTCAAGTACTCACAGCGCAATTACGAGAAGATGCTGTTCGCGCCAGAGACCAACGGCATCGGCCTGCTTTCGCCGCGTATCGTGCCGCCCGACGAAGCTGACGAGGCCGTCAACTGCGACGCGCAAGCCATGTATTCATCGGGCTCGGAGCTGGTTCTGTCCATCCGCGCCAGCAAGCTTGCGCTGGCGCCGCTGTTCGACGGTGCGCGGGCCATACCCGGCCTGTTTGACCATTGCGAGTATCTGTACTGCTACGCTGAAACGCAGGGCTATGGCACCGGTTACGCACTCGGCTACCGGCAGGTCGACGAGGCCCACCCGATGACCTTTGGCACGCCTTGCCCCGCAAATAACTGGGCCGCCATCAAGCGGCGCGGGTTGCAAGATGCGCACCTGCGCGATGTCTATCCCATCAACGGTTTCACGCCAGCCAGGCTGGATGCGCTGCCGCCCGGGCGCCGGCAAGCGCTGCGCGCTGCGATGCAAGCTCATGGCCGCTGCGAAGACCATGCCGGCTGGATCTTCTGGTACCTGCAGCCCGGAGAACTGGAAGCGGCCCGCGCCGCACTGAACGCACACGCCATGCTGGGCGCCTACATCAGCCACCGAAGCTCATGAGCACACATTTATCGCTGCACTGTTATCTGCAGGACGAGGCCGCAGAACGGCCACTGCCCTGTTCCGACGTGACCATCCAGGCCGACCCGGCCACCTTGCGCGCCATTGCCCATTTTCTGCTGGCCAGCGCGGACACCTTTGATCAGGCGCAAGACCGGGCCGGCATGCACGCGCACCTGCAGGATGCATGGGATGGCTGGCAGGACAATTTCCCCGACCTCGTCGTCGTGGCGGCATAGACTGGCGCCCCGCCTGGCGCGCGTCGGGTAACATACGCCACCTTTGCTACAAGAGAACAATGATGCCCGATTTCCGAACCGCCCTGCCGTCGCTGCGCGCCGCCGTGCTGGCCGCAGCGCTGGCCAGCCTGTCCGCCTGCGCCAGCCAGCCCGCGCACGAGGCACTGTTCCTCGCCACCACTTTCACGCCCGCGCATTCCTTTACCAAGGGTATCGAAGGCCCGGCCGTCGATGCGGATGGCAATATCTATGCCGTCAACTTTGCGCGCCAGCAAACCATCGGCAAGGTCAGCCCCGGCGGCATTGGCGAGGTGTACCTGACCCTGCCCGGCACCAGCATCGCCAACGGCATCCGCTTCGGCAGCCGCGGCCAGATGTATTTGGCCGACTACATGGAACACACGATTTACCTGGTCGACCCGGCCACACGCGCGCTCACCATCCACGCGCGCGAGCCGCGCATGACGCAGCCGAACGATATCGCCATCACGGCCGACGACGTGCTGTATGCGAGCGATCCGAACTGGAAAGAAAACACGGGCCGCGTATGGCGCATCGCGGCCGACGGCACGGTCACGCTGGCGCTCGACACGATGGGCACGGCCAACGGCATCGAAGTGAGCCCCGACGGCAAGATTTTGTATGTGAATGAAAGCGTGCAGCGCAATATCTGGATGTACGACATCGCCGCGGACGGCAGCCTGAGCGGCAAGCGATTGCTGATCAAGTTCGACGATTTCGGCATGGACGGCATGCGCGTGGACGTCGACGGCAACCTTTACGTGACGCGCTACGGCAAGGGCACGGTGGTGAAATTGTCGCCGCAAGGGCGCATCCTGCGCGAGATCAGCGTGCCCGGCGCCAAGCCCAGCAACATCACCTTCGGCGGCCCCGATGGCCGCACGGCCTACGTCACGGAAGTGGTGCAGGGCCGCTTGCTGCAATTCCGCGTCGACCGCCCGGGCCTCGAATGGCAGCGGGCGCAGGAGCGCCGCAAGGCCGAATAGCAAGCCACATGGTGCTGGCTGCGCATGGCGCGATGTCGGCTTACGCGCTTGCGCGCCAAGCCGACCTACTCTACGCCACGATGCATGCGCAGGCCGGGCGGGCCGGGTAGGTCGGCTTAGCCGGAACGGCATAAGCCGACAAAACAAATAGCAAGCCCACGTGATCCTGGCGGCGCATGGCGCGATGTCGGCTTACGCGCTTGCGCGCTAAGCCGACCTACGCTACGCCACGATGCATGCGCAGGCCGGGTAGGCCGGGTAGGTCGGCTTAGCCGGAACGGCGTAAGCCGACGAACCAAATAGCAAGCCGACGTGGTCCCGCCATGCCACGATTGCTCAAGGAATTGAAGCAGCGCCTGAAGATCGGCTGAGGCTCAATATAAAACGTTCTTCGCTTCCGGCAGATCGACATTGGCCTTGGTGACGATCACCACGCCCGTGTTGACGAACGGTGCGACCTTCTTGCCCTCGATCAGGCTGACCAGGGTTTTCACGCCCAGCGCGCCCATCGAATACGAACCCTGCACGGCGGTCGCATACAGGGTGCCGTCCTTGACGAAGTTTTTCAGGTCTTCATTGCCGTCGAAGCCCACGGCGATCACCTTGCCGGCCTTGCCCGCCTGGGCGATGGCGCGGCCCATGCCCACGGCCGTCGGCTCGTTGGCGCCGAAGATGCCCTTCAAGTCCGGATTCGAGGCCAGCACGTCGGTCGTCTGGTTCAGCGCCGTGGCCATCTGCGACTGCGAGTAATACGTGCCGACGATCTGCAGCTGCGAGTTCTTTTCGATATAGCGCTTGAAGCCGCCCACCCTGCCCGTCTCGGAACCGGCGCCCGCCACGTACGACATCACGGCGATCTTGCCCGTCTTGCCGACCTGCGAAATGAGGGCCTTGGCGCTTTGCTCGCCGGCCGCTTCATTGTCGGTCGACAGGAAGGACTGGTAATAGCGCTTGCCGCTGTCGGCCACAAGCGAATCGATCAGCACCACGGGAATCTTCGCTTCCCACGCCTTCTTCAGGGCCGGCACCAGCGCGTCCGGGTCCGACGCGGCCAGCACGATGCCGGCCACCTTGCGCGTGACGGCGTTTTCCACCATGCTGACCTGGTCGGCGATGGCCGATTCCGAGGCCGGTCCCTGGAAGGTCAAGCTGTAGCCCTTGGCATCGGCGGCGCTGGCCGTCGCGCCCTTCCTGACGTTTTGCCAGTAGTTGGAATTGGTCGTCTTGACGATCACGGCGATCTCGCCCGGGGCGGCGAAGGCGGCGCTGGCGCTCAGGGCAGAGGCTGCGGTCAACAGACCGAGCAAGACGGTGTTGAAGGCTTTGAAGGTGTTCATTGTCGTCCTCATTTAATTATAGATTTGGTGGATTGACTTCATGGCGTGCTGCTTGCTGCTTCAGGCGCGGTTGCGCTTCTGATCGATCCAGACGGTCAGCAGGATGACCAGTCCGATAATGATTTGCTGAATAAAGCTCGATACCCCGTTCATGTTCAAGCCGTTGCGCAGGATGCCGATGACGAAGGAACCGATGACGGTGCCGGAAATGGTGCCGATGCCGCCGATCAGCGAGGCGCCGCCGATCACGGCGCTGGCGATCGCATCGAGTTCATACATCACGCCCTCGTTCGGCTGCGCCGTCACCAGGCGCGACATCAGCACGCAACCCGTCAGGCCCGACAGGGCGCCGGACAGGGTGTACACCAGCAGGGTCACGCGGCCCACCTTCACGCCCGACAGGCGCGCCGCTTCCGCATTCGAGCCGACGGCGTAGATATGCCGGCCGAAGGTGGTGCGGCTGAGCATGATGGACACGGCCACGGCGATCACCACCATCAGCACCACGGGATACGGAATGCCGGGAAAGACGACTTCGGGAAAGGTGCCGCCCGTGTCGCGCTCGATGCGCCACAGCACGCCATTGCCCAGTTCGCCGAACGACTCGCCCAGACCGGAAATGGCGCGCGCGCCCGTCACCTGCAGCGCCAGGCCCCGTGCGATCAGCATCATGCCGAGCGTGGCGATGAAGGGCGGCAGTTTCAGCTGCGTGATGCAAAAGCCGTTGACGGCGCCGCACATGGCGCCCACCACGACGCCGCCCAGCATGGCGACCGGCACGGGCACGCCGCTTTTCACCAGCAGCGCGGCGGCCACGCCGGCCAGCGCCAGCACGGAGCCGGAACTGAGGTCGATGCCGCCCGTGATGATGACGCAGGTGGCGGCTATGCCCAGGTAGGCGATCGACGTCACTTGCAAGGCCACGCTCATGCCGTTGCTGACGGAGAAAAAGGCGTTGCTGGTCAGGGAAAACACCAGCAGCAACAGCGACAGGCTGCCCAGCGCGGCGAATTTTTGGATCAGTTCTTTGTTCATTTTTTTAAGCTTTCTGTTTTTAGTGGACTGCCGCCTGGCCAGGGATTGGAGCGACGACGCGCCCCGACGCCAGCTGCATGATCTCTTCCTGCGACGACTCGCGCGTATTGACGATGCCGCTGATGCGCCCTTCATGGAACACGGCCACGCGGTCCGTCATGCCCATGATCTCGGGCAGCTCGGACGTGATCAGCACCACGCCGATGCCTTCCGACGCGAGCTTGTCGAGCAGCTGGTAGATGGCGAACTTGGCCCCCACGTCGATGCCGCGCGTGGGTTCGTCGAAGAAGATGATTTTCGATTCGCGGTACAGCCATTTGCTGATGACGATTTTTTGCTGGTTGCCGCCCGAGAGGTTGCGCGCGACCTGTTTTGAGGTCGGCGTCTTGATGCCCAGCGCCGCGATGTACTGCTGCGCCACCGCCTCTTCCCTGGCAAAATCGATGAAGCCGAATCGGTTGGCCAGCGCTGATACATTTGTCAGGGTCAGGTTGGCCGCCACCGACATGCGCACCGCCAGGCCGTGGCTCTTGCGGTCTTCCGACAGGTAGGCGATGCCGTGCCCGATGGCGTCGATGGGACTGGCGATCGTCACCGCCACGTCGCCCAGGTGGATGGCGCCGCCGGTGAGCGGATCGGCGCCGAAGATGGCGCGCGCCACTTCCGTGCGGCCCGCGCCCATCAGGCCGGAAAAGCCGAGGATCTCGCCGCGCCGCAAGTCAAAGCTGAGCGGGCCGAAGATATCCTTGCGGTGCAAATCGCTCACGCGCAGCAGCACTTCAGCCGTCGGCGTCGAGACGCGGTCGGGAAATTTTTCATCGAGGGTGCGGCCCACCATCCTGGCCACGATGGCGTCCAGGGTGGTGGCGGCAAAATCGTCGGTGCAGACGAATTTCCCGTCGCGCAGCACCGTCACTCTGTCAATGATGTGCTGCATTTCTTCCAGGCGGTGCGAGATGTACACGACGCTCACGCCGTTGCGCTTGAGTTCATTGATGATGTCGAACAGCTGGCCCGTCTCGCTTTCCGTCAGCGAGGACGTGGGCTCGTCCATGATCAGCACTTCCGTATTGAGCGACAGCGCCTTGGCGATTTCCACCATCTGCTGCTGGGCGCAGGACAGGTTTTTCACCAGCTGGCGCGGGTCGATGCGCAGTTTTAAACGGTCCAGCAGCGCCTGCGCATCGGCACGCATCTTCTTGCGGTCGATGAAAATGCCGCGCACCGGTTCGCGCGCGAGGAAAATATTCTCCGCCACGCTCAGGTGCGGGATCAGGTTCAGTTCCTGGTGGATGATGGCGATGCCGGCCGCCTCCGCATCCACGCTGCTGGCAAAGCTGCACACCTTGCCCTTGTAGACCAGTTCCCCCTCGTCGGCCTGGTACACGCCGCTCATCACCTTCATCAGGGTGGACTTGCCGGCGCCGTTTTCGCCGCACAGCGCGTGAGCTTCGCCCTTGCGCAGGCTGAAACTGACGTTGTCCAGGGCCAGCACGCCGGGAAAGCGCTTGCTGACCTTGTTCAAGGCCAGTATCTCTTCGGATTGATTCATGGTGTGTCTCCTCCACTCCACTGCCATAGGCCGGCGCGCCGATGTCTGAGCACCTTGACGGCACGCCGGTCTGCTACTCGTTTAGCTGTCGATCAGCTGCGGATTCCACGCATGCACGGTCTGCCGCTGTTCGCCGAGACCATCGATCCCCAGGCGCATGGTGTCGCCCGGTTTCAAATACACGGCCGATGGCTTCTGCCCCATGCCCACGCCAGGTGGCGTGCCGGTGCTGATGATGTCGCCCGGGTACAAGGTCATGAAGCGGCTGATATAGCTGACCAGATTCGCCACGCCGAAGACCATCGTTTGGGTATTGCCGTCCTGGACGCGCTTGCCGTTCACTTCCAGCCACAGGCCCAGGTTTTGCGGGTCCGCCACTTCATCGGCGGTCACCAGCCAGGGGCCGATCGGGCCGAAGGTATCGCAGCCCTTGCCCTTGTCCCACTGGCCGCCGCGCTCCAGCTGGTATTCGCGTTCGGACAAATCGTTCACCACGCAGTAGCCGGCCACGTGCGACAGCGCCTCCGCTTCGCTCACATAGCGCGCGGTGGTGCCGATCACCACGCCCAGCTCCACTTCCCAGTCGCTTTTCTTCGAGTCCTGCGGCATCACCACGGCATCGTTGGCGCCGATGATGGCGCTGGTGGCCTTCATGAACAGCACCGGCTCAGCCGGCACGGCCATGCCCGATTCGGCCGCATGGTCGGCATAGTTCAGGCCCACGCATAAAAACTTGCCCACGCCCTGCCACGGCGGCGCGATGCGGCCGGGGTTGGCCACCACCGGCAGGCTGGCGATGTCGATGGCGGCCAGGGTCGCCAGGCCATCCTTGCCCAGGGTCGCGGCCGTAATATCGGGCAGCACGCCGGACAGGTCGCGCACGGCGCCGTCAGCATCGATCAAGGCAGGTTTTTCAGCGCCCTTGGCGCCATAACGCATCAGTTTCATGTGGTTCTCTCGTTGTAGTAATCAGTTGGACCAGCCGCCATCAATGACGTGAGTCATGCCGGTGGTAAAGGCGGATTCGTCGGAAGCCAGATACACGGCCAGGGCGGCGATTTCCTCTGCCCTGCCCACTCGTCCCATCGGCTGGCGGGCCACGAAAGCGGCTTGCACTTCATCGACGCTCACGCCCGTCGCTGCCGCCTGGGCGGCAATGCGTTCCTTCAGCGAGGGCGACTCGATGGTGCCGGGGCAGATCGCATTGCAGCGGATGCCGCGCGTGACGAAATCGGCGGCCACCGACTTGGTCATGCCCACCACGGCCGCCTTCGAAGTGCCATAGATAAAGCGGTTTGGCGCGCCCTTCACGCTCGACGCCACCGACGACATATTGACGATGGAGCCGGCGCCCCTGGCCAGCATCCCGGGCAGCACGGCGCGCATCAGCCGGTACATGGAGCGGGCGTTGATGTCGAAGGAACGGTCCCAGGCAGCATCGTCGCAATCGAGGATGGTGCCGCCATCGACGAAGCCGGCGCAGTTGAAGAGGATATCGACGGGACCGATCTCGCCGGCCAGCGCGGTGATCGCCGCGCCATCGGTCACGTCGAGCAGGCGGATGGCGCAGCCCGTCGCTTCCTTCAGCGCGCCGAGCTGGGCCTGGTTGATATCGGTGGCGATCACGGTCGCGCCTTCGCGCACGAACGCTTCGGCCGTGGCCCGGCCGATGCCCTGGCCGGCGGCGGTGAGCAGGGCGATTTTTCCTTGTAGTCTGGCGGTCATGTTGTCTCCTTTTATTTTTTTAACCCAACACCTTAAGTGCTGGGGTCAGACCCGGCGGGTCTGACCCCGGATTCTTGCTAAGCAAGGTAAAAAACCTGCTCCATCGTCGCCCAGTGCTCGCCCTCGGCGCGCGAGGCCAGGGGCAGCTGGCAGGGGGCGCAAAAGGTCCACCAGCGCTGCGTTTCGGGGTCGGCGGCGATGGCCGCCATGTCGGCTTCAAAATCCTCGCCGTGGTATTCCCAGTAACCGAACAACAGGTTTTCCGGTTCGCGCAAAAAGATCGAATAATTGCCGACATGCGCCGCCGACAGCTTGGCCAGCACCTGCGGCCAGACGGCGGCGTGCAGGGTCTTGTATTCCGCAATACGGTCCGGCGCAATGCCGATGACCATGCCCATTCTTTGCATTTCAGCTCCTCTTTGTTGGCTTACGCCGTACCGGCTAAGCCAACCTACAGTTGGCATCGCGGTGTTTCGTAGGTCGGCTTAGCCGGCACGGCGTAAACCGACAAGCCAGCCACCTCATTTAAGCCCATAAAAGCGGCATGCATTGAGGCCGAAAATATCGTCCCTGTCCTGCTGCCCCAAGTGCGACAGCAGCGCTTCGCTCGCCAGCAGCCAGGCCGCATAGCCGCCGGCCAGGTCGACTACCGGCCAGTCGCTGCCCCAGATCACGCGCCGGGGGCCGAACACGTCCAGCACATGCGCCACATACGGCTGCAAATCGTCGACGCGCCAGCCGGGCCGCGCTTCCGTCACCAGCCCGGACAGCTTGCAGTGCACGTTCGGCAGCGCCGCCAGTTGCGCCATGTCTTCGCGCCAGTGGCCAAAGGCTGCGTCGGCAATCGGCGGCTTGGCCGCATGGTCGATCACGACGGGGAGCGCTGGAAAATCGCGCGCGCATTGCAGCAGCGCGGGCAAGTGGCGCGGCAGCACCAGCGCGTCAAAGCGCAAGCCGTGTGCCGCCATGGCCGTCAACGCTGGCCGCAGCGCCGGGTTGGCGATCCACTGATCGTCGTCGAGGTCCTGCAGCATCGGGCGCAGGCCTTTGAGCTTGCCGTGCGACGCCAGGCGGACAATCGCCGCCGGTGCGTCTTTGGCCAACAAGTCGGTCCAGCCCACGACGGCACGGATAAAGCTGGTCTTTTCCGCCAGCGCCAGCAGGTAATCGGTATCGGCGGACGACGGCAGCGACTGCACCAGCACCGTTCCAGCGATGCCATGTTCGGCCAGCAGCGGCGCCAGGTCGGCGGGCGCGAAATCGCGGTGGATGGCGGCCAAGGATGGCGGCGGCCAGCTGCCGGCACGCGCGGCCAGTTGCCAGCAGTGCTGGTGGGCGTCGATGCGCATCATGCGGCTCCCTTGGGCACCGGTGCGCGCGCATCGATCAGGCCAGCTTCCTGCAAGGCCGTCCACAAGGCGTCCGGCAAGGGCGCGGCGAACCAGTCGAGGTTTTGCCGCAGCTGCGCCAGGTCCTGGCCGCCCGGGATGCAGGATGCGACGGCCGGATGCGCGAGCGGAAACTGCAGAGCGGCGGCCTGCAGCGGCACGTTGAATGCGCGGCAGATGGCGTCGAGCTGCGCCACGCGCTGGAGTATCGCGGCCGGCGCATCGGCATAATTGAATTTGCCGTTCCCGGCCAGCACGCCCGAGTTGAACGGGCCGCCGATCACGATGGCGTTGCCGCGCTCCACGCACAGGTCCAGCAATGGCGACAGCGAAGCCTGTTCCAGCAAGGTGTAGCGGCCGGCCAGCAGGGTGCAGTCGAGGTCGAATTCCGCCATCGCCCGCAGCACGATCTCGCATTCGTTGACGCCGAGGCCCACGGCCTTCACCTGGCCGCCGGCGCGCAGCTGGTCCAGCGCGCGAAAGCCCCCACCCTCGGTCAGCTGGCGCCAGTATTGCTGCTCGCGTTCGCCATGCGTGGCCGTGCCGATATCGTGCACGAACAGGATATCGATGCGTTCGAGCCCCAATCGCTGCAGGCTGTCGTCGTGCGAACGCAGCACGCCGTCATACGTGTAGTCGTAATGGGGGCGGAACGGCAGCGGCGCGGCAAAGCCGTCGTCGCCGGGACGCACGCAGGGGTCGGGCCGCATCAGCCGTCCCACCTTGGTGCTGATCACGAACTCGTTGCGGGGCCGCTCGCGCAGCGCCGCGCCGAGACGGTGTTCTGACTGGGTATAGCCATAGAACGGCGCCGTGTCGAAGAAGCGCACGCCCGCGTCCCAGGCGCCATCGAGGGTGGCGCGCGCCTGCGCGTCGCTGACCGGCTGGTACAAACCGCCGAGCGGCGCGCAGCCCATGCCGATGCAGGGCAGCGAGAGGCCGCCACGCGGCAAGCTGCGCAATTGTGTGACATCCATGAACCCGGTCCTCAAGCAGCGCGCAAGGGGAAGCAGCCTGGCCCCACCGCGTCGAATTGTTTATAGGTCAGCACGAACTCCTGGTGGCCCAGGTCTTCCGAGCGGCTCAGTTCTCCGTTGGCCACGTTCAGCACGGCGGCGACGATCTCGGCGCCCACTTCTTCCAAGGTGGCTGCGCCCGTGAGGATCTTGCCGGCGTTGATATCCATGTCGTCGGCCAGGCGCTCGAAGGTTTGCGGATTGGCGCACACCTTGATGACGGGCGAAATCGCCGAGCCCACCACGGAGCCGCGTCCGGTAGTGAACAAGGTGATGTGGGCGCCGCAGGAAATGAGTTCGACGATTTCCGCGTTGTCCGACACGTTCGGGAAACCGAAGCGCGGCTCGCCGTCCGGCACCACGTCGAGCAGGTACAGGCCGCCGCCGGCCGGCTGGTCGCCTGGCTTCAGAATGCCGACGATGGGCGAGGAACCGCTCTTGGCGTAGGCGCCCAGCGATTTTTCTTCCTGCGTAGTGAGGCCGCCATCGGCGTTCCCCGGCGAGAAGCTGCCATGGCCCATGATGGTGTAGTAGCGCGCGGCCTTGGCCACGGTGTCGACGATGGCGTTGCCCAGGTCCGGGCTGACGGCGCGCCGCTGCATGTGGTATTCGCAGCCCACCAGTTCGCCCGTCTCCTCGAAGATGCAGGGGCTGCCGGCCGCGATCAGCGTGTCGAAGGCGACACCGACGGCCGGGTTGGCGCTGATGCCGCTGGTGCTGTCGGAGCCGCCGCAGATGGTGGCGACGACCAGTTCCTCGATCCCCATCGGCACGCGCTCCTGCCGCGCCAGGTGATCGAGAGCCCAGCCTATCCATTCGACGCCGCTGCTCACGCTGGGGCGCGTGCCGCTGTTTTCCTGGATGGTGATCGTGTGCACGGGGCGGTCGCTGTCGGCCACGGCGCTGGAGAGGCCATATTTGTTGAAGCCTTCGCAGCCCAGCGACACCAGCAGCACGGCGCCCACGTTCGGGTGCGTCAGCAGGCGGCGCATCACCTGGTCCGCGTATTCGTTGGGGAAGCAGCCCGTAAAGCCGATCAGGTGTACGGGCTGGCCGGGAAAGGCGTTGACCATCAGGCGCGCCACGTGGTGCGCGCATTCGACCATATAGGCCACCACCACGATATTGCGGATGCCCTTGCGGCCATCGGCGCGCAGGTAGCCCGACAGGGCGGGTGTCGTTACGGGAGCGTTCATGCTTGGTCGTCCTTGTGCAGGAAATGGTGGCCGTCCTGGCCCAGGGTAAACGTGGGGATGTAGTCGCTTGCCAGGTTGTGCGTGTGGATATGCTCGCCGATGGCGACGGGAGCCGTGATGCTGCCGATCAGGGCGCCGTAGCGCAGCACCTTGTCGCCCACGGCCAGCGCGCGGCGCGCCACCTTGTGGCCGATCTGGATGTCTTGCGCCAGGGTGACGGGCAGGCCGTCGATGGCGACGACGTCGCCGCTGGCCAATGCCGTCCTCGCGATCAGGCAGTTATCTTCGGGCGACATCAGGAGCAGGCTGGCAGGCCGGGAAGCGAGGCTCATGGCGCCCCCTCCCCGGCAAAGGCGGCTAGGCGCCTGGCTGGCTCAGTTTTTCGCGCGTGCCTATCGAGGACAGCATGGTGCGGCGCGAGGAATCGAGGTGCGAACGCATGCACTCGAGCGCCTTCGGTATGTCGTGCTCCGCCAGCGCATGCAGGATCGCCAGATGCTCCTGCACCGCGTACTGGTTGCGGCCCTTTTCCTCGCCCTTGTCCCACTGGTAGTGATAGTGGAAGACAAACGAGACGATATCGTAGAAGCCCTGCGCGAAGCGGTTGTTCAAGAGGCCAATCAAAAAGGTGTGGAACTCGCGGTCCAGCGCCGGAAAGGCATTGTGGCGCGTGTCTATCCTGGCCGCCAGCTTCTCGTGCTGTTTGATCAGCCGCGCCAGTTCCGCATACGCCGGGTCGCCATGCGGCAGGTGCGCAAACTGCTCCACGGCCGCCATCTCGAACATGCGCCGCATGTCCGCCAGTTCGGTGGCGAACGAGCGGTCGAACGCGCACAGGCGCCAGCCGCCGCGCGGCTTCTTTTCGATCAGGCCGAAGCGCGAAAAGCCGATCAAAAATTCGCGCACACTGACGGTACTGGCGCCCGCCTCGCGCGCCAGCTCCGCTTCCGAAAATTCCGCGCCTGGCGGCATGTCGCGCTGGTACACGCGCTCCATCAGCACTTGCTGGATGCGCTCGGCCCCCGACTGCAATTCGGAGATATCGAAGTAGTCGCCCGGTATGGGTTTGCGCAGCAGGCGCCGGTCCGCCGGGCTGGCGATCAGCCGCCGCGTCGACAGATACGCGATCGCGCTGCGGACCGCCGTGCGGCTGCCCTGGCAAATCGTGGTCAGGAACTGCTCCGTCGGCAGCGTCTCGCCCACTGCGACATTCTCGGCGAGAAATTGCAACAGCAGATTGGTACTGCGCTTGAAGACGGTGGCGGGTTTGGACATGGATGAATGAACGCGCTATGCCAGCGAAAGGGAAAGTGGATGAGTGGGCCATTTTAGTCGATATCGGATTGGATCGGCATGCAGAAAAGGAAACAACTGCGGCGGCGGGAGCCTTCATGGCTGCGCTCCCGGCGCCAGCATGGCGCGCAGGCGCGGCTGCGCCAGCGCGGGACAGAGCTGCCGCGCCAGCGCCGCCACGGGCGCCACGCGGCGCGCGATCTTGCCGGCGTGGTGCTGGGCGATGTCGGCCAGGCGGTGCGCGAGGAAGGGATTGCAAAAGCGTTCCCTGACCTGCGCCACATAGGCCTGCGCGGCGTCGCCGTGCCGCGGCCCCATGGCGGCAAATACGGGCAGCACTTCCTCCTGCCACAGGGCTTCCAGCGCGGCGCGCATGGCGCCATCGTCCATCGCCTCGCGCACCGTCATGCCGGCCGGGCTGCCCCGCTCCATCCACAGCTGCGCCAGATAGGTGTGACCGAGGTTCAGCAAGAACAGCTTGCGCTGTTCATAGTCGCGCAGGCTGCTAGTCACTACCACCTGCCGGTGGCGGCATGGCAGCAGCATGCCTTCCTGCGCCTCGATGGCCCACAGCGCATAGGGCTCGGCCACGGCGCCTACCGGTTCGATCGGTTCCGAAACGATGCGGTCGACGAGGGAATTGATCCACAGGCAGCCCGTTTCCAGGTAGACGATGAACGCGGCATCGCAGCGCCACTGCCGCGCCAATGTCACGATCACCTGGCGCAGTACCGTGCCGTTGTCGGCCACTAGTTCGCACGGAAAAATCGAGAGGGGCGCGGCGCCGGCCAGGAAGCGCCCGTGCAGCAGCACCAGCAGCTTGGCGGGAAAGCTGGCGGGGACGGTATCGCCGTCGAGCATGCCGGCGTGATCGGATTCGTCCAGCTGGTAGCCCGTGTCGCCCGTATTCGACAAGATCACGCGCGCGGCCACGGCCGCATCGCGCACCTGCCGCCAGTCGCTGCCCGCTTGCCACGCCTGCGTGACGGCGTGGGCGCGGCGCTCTTCATCGACTTGGGCGCCGTCCTGCCAGCCGCGGATGCGCACGGGATAGCCGCCGGGCCGGCGAAACGCCGCCACCCGCGCCGCGCCCTGCGCGCTGCCGGTCGTTTGCACGATGGTGATCTGGCCCAGCGCCTCGCCCATGCTGGCCGCTTCGCTGACGAACAGGTCGGCGTGCGCCTGCAGGAAGCGGCTGGTGCCAAATTGAAGTATGGGGTTGAGATCGCTCATCTCAGACCTCGACGATGGCCTTGATGACACCCGCCTCGGGCTGCATCCAGCGATCGAGCACGCCCGTAAATTCATCGAGCGTGGTGCGGTGGGTATTGAGCAGCGCGGTGGGTACTTTGCCCGCCTTCATGGCCGCCACCACGTCCTCGAAATCGTCGACGGTGGCATTGCGACTGCCCAGCAAGGTCGTTTCGCGCTTGTGGAATTCAGGGTCGGAGAACGACAGGCGATCGCGCACGATCGATACCAGCACATAGGAGCCGCCATGGGCGACGAAGTCCAGGCCCCGCTCCATGGCGGCGATATTGCCGGTGGCGTCAAACACCACGTCGAAGAATTCGCCGCCTGTGGCGTCCGACAGCAGCTCCTTGTCGCCGTCGCCCAGCTGCACCGTGCGGGCGATGCCCAGCGCGTCGCGGCAGAACTGCAGGCGGTCGGCGCGGCCGTCAAGCACCGTCACGTCGGCGCCTTTCAACGATGCGAACAGCATCACGGCCATGCCGATCGGGCCGGCGCCCACCACCAGCACGCGCTTGGCCGCATCGACCGCGCCGCGCTTGACGGCATGCGCGCCGATGGCGAGAAATTCGATCATGGCTGCGTCGTCGAGCGAGATGCCTTCCGTCTTGAAGACGAAGCGCTCGGGCAGCGCCAGATATTCGGTCATGCCGCCGTCGCGGTGCACGCCCAGCACTTCGATGCGGGTGCAGCAGTTGGTCTTGCCCTGGCGGCAGGCAACGCAAGTACCGCAAGACAGATAGGGCATCACGTAGACCTGGTCGCCCACGGCCAGACGCGAGCCGGCCGGCGCGCTGTGGATATAGCCGGACAATTCATGGCCCATCACGCGCGGATAGCTGAGGAAAGGCTGGGTGCCGCGGAAGATGTGCATGTCGGTGCCGCAGATGCCGACGCGGCGTATCCGCAGCAGCACTTCGCCCTCGGCGGGCACGGGCACGGGACGCTGCTCCATGCGCAAACTGCCGGGCGTATCGCAAACGATACTTTTCATCATGGTCGTCTCTCTCGCCGTCCGGATCTTGCCGACGGCATATTATATTTAACGTACAAACCAACTGTGAAAAAAATCCGTCTGCGCGGATTGTCTTTCCAGCCCTGCCAGTGGCGTGTCTTGCTGCGCCGCACAACGATCATGCCGTCATGCCGCCGGGCCCGAACCTGTTTGTTTTGCTGCTACCGTCATTCGGTTTTATAAATATACCGTACAAAAAAATGAAGGTCAACGGATTCTTTTTCCGGTTTTTTCGGCTCCTCTGCTACATTCCTGCTTGACCCTGACGTAACGTCAGGCGCCATCGTGATAGCACGCACTGAAGACAAGGAGAAGACGATGCTGCTGAAAATCGGTGAACTGGCCAGGATGACAGGCTTGAGCATCCGCACCCTGCACCACTACGACAGCATCGGCCTGCTCTCGCCTTCGGCGCGCACGCAAGCTGGCTACCGCCTGTACCAGCACGGCGACATGGACCGGCTGCACCGGATCATGGCGCTGCGCAAGTTCGGGCTGTCGCTGGCCGATATCGCCAACGCACTCGCCGGCCCGGATCTGCCCTTGAGCGCCATCGTGGCGCAGCAGATCGCCATGCTCGAGCGCCAGATCGCGCAGGCTTCCACCCTGCGCGAACGCCTGCGCACCTTGCAGGCGCAACTGGCGCAGGGACAGGCGCCGGAACTGGCCGAGTGGCTCACCACAATGGAGTTGATGACCATGTACGACAAATATTTTACCGAGGAAGAACTGCAACGGATGCCGCTGCTGACAGATAGCGCCGTGGAACAGGAATGGAAGGCACTGGTGACGCGCGTGCGCGCCGCCAGGGACGCGGGCGCGGGCCCCGGCGATGCGCAGGCGCAAGCGCTGGCCACGGAATGGATGGTCAAGCTGGTGCGCGACACGGGCGCCCACCCTGGTCTGTTCGCGCGCCTGAACGACATGCATGCACAGGAGCCATCGATGCAGGCCACGACCAGCATCGATGCTGAGCTGATGCAGTTCATCATCGCCGCCTTCAACGCTTCGCGCATCGCGCTGTATCGGCCTTTCCTCGATGAGCAGGAATATGCGTATTTACTCGCCAACTACGGCAAGCGCTCGGGCGAGTGGCCGGCCCTGATTGCCGCCGTGCGCGCCGCCATCGATGCGCGCACGCCGCCCACCGACCCGGCCGTGCTGCAGCTGGCGCGGCAGTGGCTGGACCTGTTCCGTTCGTATGCGGGCACGAACCCGGCCACGCAGCTGAAATTCCGCCAGGCGCACCAGCAGGAACCGCGTCTGATGGAAGGCAGCTTCGTCGACGGGGCCATGGTGCAATACCTGGGCGCGGCAATGGCCGTGGTGGCGCAGGAAAAACAAGCGTAAAAGTTGGCGTGCGGCATTTCCAGGCGGTGGCCATGTAGAATCGGCCATCGCCAATCACAGGAAAATCCGATGCGCCGCTTTTTGTTGATATGTCTGACCCTGCCCGCCTACCATATCGCCATGGCTGGCGATGCGCCAGTGCAAGGCGTGTGGCAGGGTACTTTGGGCAAGGCCAATATCGTCGCCTGCTTCAACCAGCCCAGTCCCACGCAAGGATCTGACCGCAGCGGCAATTACTACTACACGCGCTACAAGACACCGATCATGCTGTCCATGGCGAACGGCAAGAGCGACTGGAGCGAGTCCGACGCCAAGGGTGACACCACGGGCACGTGGCGCCTGGGTGCGCCGCAAGGCGGCAAACTGGCCGGCACCTGGACCGATCCGAAAAGCGGCAAGACCCTGCCCTTGGCCTTGACCCTGCTGGAAGCGGCGGGCGACCGCGAGCATCCATCCTGCGCCAGCGACGCCTACAACCTGGCGCTGGAAGACTTTCCCAACACCAAGGTCAGCAAACCCATCGCCTTCGAAGGCAAGCAATACCGCAACCTGCAAGTGGGCGACACCATCACCGTGGAATTGATGGCGCCCGGCGACGGCATCGCCAAAATCAATGCGCAGCTGCGCGCCGTGCTGGCGAAGAACAAGAAAGACCTGGAAGACTTTTATGCCACGCGCCGCGAATACCTGGGCCGCAGCGGCTTCACGACGGAAGACGAAGTGTATGCCGAGCCCACCTACTGGTCGCCGCGCTGGGTGACGATCAAATTCTACCGCTGGGCGGCCGGCTATGGCGCCAATGGCATCTCCATCAAGTTTCGCACCTGGGACGTGAAGACGGGCCAGGAAACGGACGTGTGGAACTGGTTTGGCGCCAGCGCCAGCGATGGCGACGACAAGGCCGAACTGCCGGACCGATTGCGCCAGGCCCTGTTCAAGGGTGTGACAATCGACGCCGAATGCAAGGGCACGGATTACGACGGCCACGGCCGCTTCCACCTGTCCTTGAAGCCGGAAGGCGTATCGTTCTGGGAAGATTCGAACGGCAGCGGCTGCGAAAACGATTTTTTAATGCCCTACAGCAAGGTCGGCCCCTTCCTCACCGTCAAGGGCCGCGCTGCGCTCAGCGATCTGCTGCCGAAGAACTAGGCGCGACCGCCTCTGCCACCATCTCCGCCGTCGCGGCCGCCAGGGTCCAGCCCAGGTGGCCGTGGCCCGTGTTGTAATACACGCCCGGTGCCTTGCCTGGCCCCACTTTCGGCAGCATGGCCGGCAGCATGGGGCGCAAGCCCGCCCACGGCACGACCTTGCGGGTATTCACACCGGGAAAGCACTGTTCGACCCACTGCAGCAGCGGGCGGATGCGGTCGGCGCGGATGTCGTCATTGAAGCCATTGAATTCCGCCGTACCCGCCACTCTGAGCCGGTCCTCGCCCAGGCGGCTGCTGACCAGCTTGGTCGCATCGTCGAGCAAGCTGACGCACGGCGCCGCGGCGCGGCTGGCGCCGTCATCGAGCTGCACGGTAATCGAATAGCCTTTCACGGGATACACATTCACGTGGTCGCCCAGCATTGCCGCCATGACGCGGCTGGCCGTGCCCGCGCAGATGACGACGGCGTCGAACACGGCGCTGTCTTCGCCCATGGAGACACGCACCTTGCCGTGCTCGCGCGCCAGCGCGGTAATCTCCTGGCCATAACGGCAGGCCACGCCCAGGCGGGCGCAGGCGTCGGCCAGGCCGCTGGTGAATTTGTGGATGTCGCCCGTGGAATCGCTGTCCGTGTAGTAACCGCCGTAAAAATCGCCGTGCAGGGCCGGTTCGATGGCGCGCATTTCCAGCAAGCTCACGGCGCGCCGCTGCAAGCCCCCTTGCGCCAGCAGGCGCGACACGCCGGCCGCCCGCTCGAAGCCGCGCTGGTCCCGATACACGTGCAGGATGCCGGCGCGGCGGTGATCGAACGCTATCTTTTCTTCTTCCGCCCAGGCAAACAGATGTGCGCGCGCGGCAATCGCCATGCGCGCCGTGGCGATGGTGTTGCGCTCGTAATCCGGCATGGCGGCGAGAAATTCCGCAAACCAGCTCAGCTTGTGCCAGCCGGGAGTCGGATTGAGCAGCAGCGGCGCATCGCGCCGCGTCATCCATTTCAGCGCTTTCCATATCGTCGCCTTGTGGTTCCACACTTCCGCGTGCGAGGCCGACAATTGCCCGCCATTCGCATACGACGTTTCCATGGCGGCATAGCGGTGGCGCTCGATCAGGGTGACAGCGACGCCCCGTTTCGCCAGCGCGTACGCCGTGGTGACGCCCGTGATGCCGCCGCCGATGACGGCCACCGTGCGGCTCATGGCGACCCTACCTTTTGCACGACGGTATCGCCCGCCTGCAGCACGCGGCCATCCTCGGCCAGCACGTCGATGCGGCGCACGGGCAAGCCTGAACCGCGCTGCAGCAGGGTGGAATGGGCCTCGCCTGGTTCAAACAATTGCGCCTCGCTCCACTGGCGCAAGCCGACGACGACGGGAAACAGGGCCAGGCCCTTGGGCGTCAGCACATATTCCTGGTAGGCCGTGCCGTCCGAGGCGGGCGCGACCGTAAAGATGCCCTCTTCCACCAGGGTATGCAGGCGGTCGGCCAGGATGTTCTTCGCCACGCCCAGGCTTTTCTGGAATTCCCCGAACCGGCGCATGCCGTCGAAGGCGTCGCGCACGATCAAGAGCGACCAGCGCTCGCCGATCGCGTCGAGCGCCCGCGCCACGGGACAGGGGTCGGTTTTCAGGCTCTTGCGCTTGGCCACGGATATCTCCTTGATTGAGTGGTTGCATTTTAAAACTTCTCGGCGTAGACTCCAACTGGTTTTAATTTGAAACCACTATTGGACTAGCCCATGCGCGACACGACCACCCCCATCACGGCAGCACTTCCTTCCACTCTCGTCTGGCTGTTTGCCACGGCGGCCGGCCTCAGCGTGGCCAATGTGTATTACGCCCAGCCCTTGCTCGCCACCCTGGCGCACGAGTTCGGCATGACAGAGGCGGCCAGCGGCATGGTCATCACGGCCACGCAGCTCGGCTGCGCGCTGGCCCTGCTGCTGCTCGTGCCCTTGGGCGACATGCTGAACCGGCGCCGGCTGACCCTGTTCCAGCTGGGCTTGCTGGCCATTTCCCTGGCGGCGCTGGGCTGCGCCCGTTCCACGGCCGCCTTGCTGGGCGGCATGCTACTGGTGGGATTGCTGGGCACGGCCATGACGCAGGGCTTGATCGCCTACGCGGCCAGCGCGGCGGCCAGCCACGAACGAGGCAGGGTCGTCGGCATGGCGCAGGGCGGCGTGGTGATCGGCTTGCTGCTGGCGCGCACCCTGTCCGGCGTGGTGGCAGATGTCGCCGACTGGCGCGCCGTGTATTTTGTCTCGGCCGCCATCGCCTGCGCCCTGTTGCTGCTGCTATGGCGCAAGCTGCCGCCGGCGCAGCCATCCGATCAAAAGCTGGCCTACGGCGCCCTGCTCACCTCGATGGCAGACATGCTGCTGCACAACAAGGTCCTGCGCGTGCGCGGCATGCTGGCCCTGCTGATGTTTGCCGTCTTCAATATTTTCTGGAGCGCCCTCGTGCTGCCCCTGACGGCGCAAGGCTATACGCATGCGGCCATCGGCGCGTTCGGCTTAGTGGGCGTGATCGGCGCGCTGGGCGCGGCGCGTGCGGGCGCCATGGCGGACCAGGGCCGCACGCAGTGGACGACGGGGGCGGCCCTGCTGTTGCTGCTGGCCGCGTGGCTGCCGCTCAGCTTTGCGGGCGCGGCCCTGTGGCCCCTGGTCATCGGCATCATCGCGCTGGACCTGGCGGGCCAAGCCATCCACGTAACGAACCAGAGCCTGATCTTCAAGGACGACAGCGACGCGCACAGCCGCCTGGTGGCGTGCTACATGCTGTTTTATGCGGTGGGAAGCGGTGTGGGGGCGATTGCCGCCACCAGCGTGTATGCGCTGGCGGGCTGGCATGGGGTATGCGCGCTGGGCGCGGCGGTCAGCTTGCTCGCCCTGCTGTTCTGGCGGCTGACCTTGCCTGCTGAAAAAGCTGAGAGCGCCTAATTCAGCATGGCCGTGGCGGAACCATGGCGATACGTCTTCAATGCATCGGGCTGGATCTGGATCAGCGAACCGCTGACTTTAATCAGGTGCAAGTCCGTCAGCTGGTGCAGCACGCGCGACAGGGTGGCGGGCGCCAGGTTCAAAAACGATGCCAATAAGCTTTTCTTCAGGTCCAGCTTGACTTCGTTCGAACGCTGCTGGTCCGATGCCTGCAACAGATACTCGACCACGCGCTGGGTGGCGTTCTGCACGGAGCAGCGCTCCACGTTGCGGATGAAACCCATCAGGTGGTGCGACAGGCTGTTCATCATCTGGCGCGCGATGCGGGGCGACTGGTCCAGCAGGCGCAGCAGCGCGTGCGGCGGGATGCGCAGCAGCAAACAATGTTCGAGCGCTTCGGCGCAGAACGGGTATGGTTCATCGAGGAAAATCATGGCTTCGCCGAAGCTCTGGCCCGGGCGGATCAATTCCAGGACCTTGTCCGTCCCTTCCATGGAAAACACGCTCAGCTTGACGAGGCCGAAGACCACCACGTAGGCGCCTTCCGCCACTTCGCCCTTGCGGAACAACACTTTGCCTTTTTCCACTTCGACACGCACGACATCCTGGCGCAATTGCTCTAATTGCGAAGGGGAAATATGGCGGAACAGAGCCTGGCTCGACAGCAAGCCATCGACGTTGACCTTATGCATGACACTCTCTTATTAGATTAGCGAATGACTAAGAGTGTAATGCGCAGGCACGGTCAAGGCCATACGTCAAAGGAACTAGGGTTGTCTAGGCCGGAACGCCATGCAGATCAAACAATCGCGCATTCCTTGTGGCTTTTTGGCACGGTATTTGCGCTTTGCTTGATCTTTATTTACCGAGTTCGCGCTCGACCGCATACACGGCGATCTGCACGCGGCTGCTGAGCTTAAGCTTTTTGAGGATGTTTTGCACGTGGATTTTCACCGTGCTTTCGGCCACGTCCAGCTGGCGCGCGATTTCCTTGTTGCTCAGCCCTTGCGCCAGGCAGGCCATGGCTTCGCGTTCGCGCGGCGTCAATTTGTCGTAGTCGGCCTGGGGCGCGTTCTGCCCCGCGCGGAACTGTGACACGAGCTTGGCCGTCATGGCGTCGGCAATCACGGATTCGCCGGCGGCGGCGCGGCAGATGGCCTGCCCCAGCTGCTCGGCTTCTATATTTTTCAGCAAATAGCCACGTGCACCCGCGCGCAGGGCCGCGCCCAGGTCGGCCGCGTTTTCCGACACGGTCAGCATCAGCACGACCATCTGCGGCATGTCCTGCAAGATCAGCTGCAGCGCCTCGACGCCCGTCACGCCGGGCATGTTCAAGTCCATCAGCACCACGTCGGGCTGCAGTTCGGCCGTCAGGCGCACGCCGTCGAGCCCGTTCGATGCCTCGCCCACCACCTGGAATTGAGGATTGCGCTGCAGCAGCAGCTTGACGCCGCTGCGCAGCAAGGTGTGGTCGTCGACCAGCAGGATTTTGATTGGTGCGTTCACTATGTTTGTTTCTTTAGCCTGATAAATAGCGGGAATAGATTCGGAATCATCTGTTACGCGGCCTGGCGCCGCGCCGCCGGCAAGGCCAGCGAGATCGTCGTGCCGCCGCCGGGCGTGCTGTCGATGGCAAATTGCGCACCGAGCCGCTCGGCCCGCTCCTGCATGATACGCAAGCCGATCTGCAATTCCGTTTTCTTGTCGCGCAGGTTGGCGGCAAAGCCTTCGCCATCGTCGCGCACCTGCAGCGCAAAATCGCGCCCGTTTTCCACGCGCAGCGCCACATTGCTCGCCTGCGCATGCTTGCGGATATTCGACAGCGCTTCCTGCACGATGAACAGGATCTGCAACTGCTGCTCTGGCGCCAGCGGCGCGCCATTGCCGCTCATCTCCAGGGTGCCGGCGACACCCGTCTGCAGCTCGAACTTGGCCAGCACTTCGCTGAGTTTGCTTTCGAGGTCGCTGCCATGCCAGCGCGTGCGGAAATTGACGAGCAATTCGCGCACGTCCTGGTAGCTTTGCTCGACGCCCATGCGCATCAGCGGCAGCACTTCGGCCGCCTCGTCGAGCTGGCCCCGGCGCACGGAATCGTCGAGCATCTGCACTTGCAGGCTGATGAAGTTCAGGCTTTGCGCGATGCTGTCATGCAAGCCTTCTGCCAGCAGGCTGCGTTCGCGCGCCACGGCAAATTCCTTTTCGCGCGCGATCAGGCGCTGGTTTTCGATGGCGATGCCCAGGCTCTGGCCCAGCGTCTCCAGCCAGCCCTGCTGCTGCGCCTGCACGGCTTGCGGCTGCGCAAAGTGCAGCGAAAAGCTGCCCACCACCTGGTCGCGCGCGAGGATGGGAAAGACGGCGATGGCGATAAAGCCTTCGTCCTGGCAACGGTAGCGCTGCAGCGCTTCGACCTGGCGGAAATCGCGGATCTGGATCACCCCCTGCGCCACGGCCGCGCCGCACAGGCAATCATTGTTGCGGATACAGTGTTCCTCTTCCACCATCGCGTCGGAAATGCCTTCGTGCACGATGATGTGCACGGTATCGTGCTGCGGATCGAGGATGCGCACGGTACCGCCTTCGGCTTGCGCGAACTGCATCACGTGGCGCAGGAAGCCGCGGCACAGCGCATCGATGGCGTGCTGTCCCGCCAGCAAGGTGGAAATGTCATGCAGGGTGGCCAGCTGGCGCTCCTGCGCGGCGCTCAGGCCCGATGCGGCTTGCGCCAGGCGGCGCTGGCGCCAGCGCGACGCTGGAAGTTGTTTGCGGGAAGGTTGACTGCGCGGCGCATGCATGAAGAACTCGAATCTGAAAAGTGGTGCGCCCGGCGAACGCTGCGGCCTGCCGGGCAGGTAAAGGTTACAAACGGATCTCGGTACCGAGCAGCTTGACGAACTGCGCCAGCCAGGCCGGATGGGCGGGCCAGGCGGGCGCGGTGACGAACTGGCCATCGGTGACGGCGTCCGTGACGGCGATGTCGGCATACGTGCCGCCCGCCAGTGTCACTTCCGGCGCGCAGGCGGGATAGGCGGAAATGCGCTTGCCGCGGATGACGTCGGCGGCGGCCAGCAATTGCGCGCCGTGGCAGACGGCGGCGACAGGCTTGCCCGCCTCGGCGAAATGGCGCACGGCGGCGATGACTTTGTCGTTCAGGCGCAGGTATTCGGGCGCGCGGCCGCCGGCGATCATCACGGCGTCATAGTCGGCCGGGTCGATCTCGTCGAAGCTGGCGTTCAAGGTGAACAGGTGGCCCGGCTTTTCCGTGTAGGTCTGGTCGCCCTCGAAATCGTGGATGGCCGTCTTGATCGTCTCGCCGCTCTTCTTGCCGGGGCAGACGGCGTGCACGGCATGGCCGAGCATCAGCAGGGCCTGGAACGGCACCATCGTTTCATAATCTTCTGCAAAATCGCCGGTCAAAAACAGAATTTTCTTCGCTGCCATTTAGTTCTCCTATGAAAGATTGATTCCGCAAGACGTATCTTAGCGCGACTTGGTAGCCATACTGGATATTTATCAAACTTTTGCGCCTTGATCGAGGATTTTACAGGCTGAGGCAGAATTTTTTACAGGCTCGCCGGTCAAATCAGGTACACCTCCTTGAAAGGCCGGGCCATGGACAGCAGCACAAACAGCGGCGGCAGCACGCTGATACGTATCTTCGACCATTTCCCCGATGCGGAGCGCGCCCGCATCCGCTTGCTGGCCGAAGGCTTTCCTCCTCACGCCGTGCAACTGGACGCGGGCGACGACGAGGCCGGCCCCGTGCAGGGCAATTTTACGGTCGGTAACCGCGACACCATGACCAGCCGGCTGGAACGCGCGATCAACGCCCTGTTCGGCGGCGACAACCATATGTACCGGCGTAACTACGGCAAGACGGCGTTTCGCGGCATGGTGCGCCTCATTGTCGCCGTCAGCGATCCGCAGGAGCAGGAACGGGCGCACGCCATCGTGCAGGCATGCAATGGTTGCGACATCGAACAGCGCACGGCCAGCCACGCGGGCAGCCGGCGCGCCGATGCAGGCACACCGGCGCTGGCGGGCTGACGCCCTCCCCTGCACGGCGAAATTATGGCAAGATCACCGTTCCTTCATTCCACAGCGGAAATTGCCATGATTTTTGAAATTGCCCACATCCAGATCAAATCGGCCACGCATGAAGCCTTCGAAGCGGCTGTAGCGAAAGCCGTCCCCCTGTTTCAGCGCGCGCGCGGCTGCGAATCGATGCGCCTGGAGCGCTCGATCGAAAACGGCGACGCCTACCGCCTGGTGGTCGGCTGGACGACCCTGGAAGACCATACCGTGCATTTCCGCGGCAGCGACGACTTCCAGGCCTGGCGCGGCCTGGTGGGCGAATTCTTTGCCGCCCCGCCCCAGGTCGAGCACATGAACACGGTGGTGACGGGGTTTTAAGCCGGGGGTTGCACACGGCACGCCGTCTGCCCGCCCAGCTTGTCGGCGAGTTTGCCGGCGGACTTGGCCGCGAAGTTGTCCGCGCAGTTGTCCGCGCAATTGTTCGATTACGCGCGGCTTTGCCGCGCCTCGGCGGCCCCGCTAATCCGACCTACGCCACGCATAGGCGCCTGGGCGCAGCTTAGACGGCAGGATGATGGAACACCTGCCGCAGATACGCGAGGAAGGTTTCATCCTTGCACAGGGTCTTGCCCGGGGAATCCGACAATTTCGCCACGGACTGGCCATTGCAGCGCACCAGTTTCATGACGATGTTGAGCGGCATCAAACCGACGTCGTTGGTGAGATTGGTACCGATGCCAAAGCCCGTCATGATGCGGTCGGCGAAGTGCTGGTACAGGGCAAACGCCTTGTCCAGGTCCAGGCCGTCGGAAAACACGAGGCGCTTGGTGTTGGCGTCGATGCGCAGGGCCGCATAGTGGGCCAACGCCTTCTCGCCCCACTCGACGGGGTCGCCCGAATCGTGGCGCAAGCCGTCGAACAGCTTGGCGAAATACAGGTCGAAGTCGGCCAAAAAGGCATCCATGCCGACCACGTCCGTCAGGGCGATGCCCAGGTCGCCGCGGTATTCCTGCACCCAGTCTTCCAAGGCCGCCTTTTGAAAGTCGCGCAGGCGCACGCCGAAGGACTGGAACGACTGCATGTATTCATGCGCCATGGTGCCGATCGGCACGATGCCCAGCTTTTTCGCCAGGTAGACATTCGACGTGCCCTTGAAGTATTCGGGCACTTCGCGCGCCAGCCGTTGCACCACCTCGTCATGCCAGGCACCGGAAAAACGCCGGCGCACGCCGAAATCGGAAAATTCAAACGGATGCTTGCGCCTCGGCAGCTTGCCGAATTCCTTGACGGCCGCCACTTTCAAGCCCAGGCGGTGGCGCCCTTCGCGCATGGCCGCATCGAGGTCGAAGCGGCGGAAATACAGTTCGTTGATAATGTACAGCACGAAAATCTCGAAACCCATCACGTGCACCTGCGGCCCGGCCGCATGCACGATCAGGGTGTCGCCGTCCGTGCTGACGTCGATGAATTTTCTCTGGAAGCGGAACACCGTCAAAAAATCGACGAAATCGCTCTTCATGAAACGCAAGGTGCGCAAATAGGCCAGCTCGTCGTCGGCAAACGACATCGAACACAGGTGGTCGAGCTGTTCTTCCAGCTCGCCCTTCAGTTCGGCCAGGGGAAAGGCAGTGGCGTTGCGGCAGACAAATTCGTATTCGGTATGGGTATTCGGATGACCGTGCAGCAAGGCTTGCCACATTGTAAATTTATACAGATCGGTTTCCAGCAAACTGCGCACTATCGGGGTCATGTGTGTTTTCTCCAACTTCCTGAAGCCAGAATAGTACGCCACCGCAAGCATTTCAGCAGGGTTCGCTTGCAGGAAAGCATCAATCGCCTGCGTTGGCCAGCAATTCAGGCACGACCTCGGTGGATGTGGCCAGCCGCGCGCCGCGCTCATGCATGGCGGCAAGGAAGTCGCGCTGCTGCGCGGCAAAGCCCGTGACGGGGCTCATGCAGTCCGTCAGCAAGACCAGGCGCGACAGGGCCCCCTTACCTTGCTGCGCTTCCAGGTAATCGGCGATGTGCTCGGTGCTGGCTTTGACACAATGGCTGCCCGCTTCGCCGCAGATGTAGAGTTGCTGCGCCGGCAGCAAGGTGTCGAGGAATGCACGGTTGAGCTGGGTGGCTGCATCCTGCGCATCGGGCACTTCCGCCATGACGGCCGAGTAATGCTCGGTCCACGGATTGGAACCCTTGCTCAGCTTGGCCACCACTTGCAAGTTGGCCACTTCCCAGGCGTTGTAGGCGGCGCGCACGGCCGCGTGGATATTCTGGCCCCAGCTGCCGATCTCGCAGTGCACGGGCCACACCATCAGCTGGTAGCGTCCCGCCTGCTGCAAGGCATCGAGGTAAGCCAGCGCGCGCGGCAAGGCGCCGCTGGCGGCGGGCAAGAACAGGCGGTCGCGCACTTGCTGGGCGCTGATCTGCGTAAACGGCGGCACGGCGCCGCCATCGCCCGTGCGCCAGAAGGCGGGGTGGGCGATGTCGTAGCGGTGGTGGGCGTCAAGCGTTACGCTGATCTGCGTCAAGCCGCCGCCCCCTTCGCGGATCAGCTGCGCCACGCGCAGCATGTCGGCGTGGGCGCCGGGCACGGCCAGTGCAGGCGCCGCATCGGGCGGCAGCCAGGTGGCAGGCAAGTCGCAAAAATCGTTTTGCGGGTCAATGACGAGCAAGTGCAGCTGGCGTTTCATGGCGGTCCTCGTGCGTGGCAGGAAGTTGCATGATAATGGCAACATCGCCATCACGCCAATCCGGAGACCGCCATGCACCTTGTCAATCGCAATAACTTGCGTCCGAACAAGTTACTCAACAGCAAATGGACCGCCGTCACGCCCGTCAACAAGGAAAAACATTTTCTCGTCATCAAGCTGTGCGCCCCGGCCACGCTGGATGAACCGGCCACGCACGTGGAACTGGAAGCCGTGCATTCGGGCCGCGTGCACATCCTGCCCTGGCGCGCGCTGCAGGATACCGCGCAGTGGCATCAGGGGTGGAAGACATAGCGGCGCTGGCGCCGCTCGACCAGTTTGACGGCCGCCTCGCCCGCTTCCGCCATGGCATCGGCTTCCGTTGTAAACTGATGGTCGGCCGACACCCGGCGCTTTTTCACCAGGTTCACCCGGTGCATGGGGTTGGGCGAAGGGGCATAGATGGCGACGTACGCGCCCCATAACTTGCAGCCCCGCAAGCGCTCTGCCGTGTAATTCACCTCATAAAAATCAACATACTTTATCGGCACGATGTGCGCTCCAAAAATGACATGGCCGGACAGCTTGTCTCTACGGACTGACGCGGTGAGGGTAAAACCATGCGCTCGCGATTGCTCAGGATACTCAATTCAGCTCTCTTTTTATCACGCGGCACAGGAGAAAAAGGATGAATGACTACATCATCTTCATGCATGACGACACGGAAACACCGATGGACGTCGCCACGTCCGCCTGGGAAGACTACTTCGCCATGCTCAGGGCCAGTGGCCGCTTCTGCGGTGGCAGCTCCATCGGGCCCGGCATCTGCGTGCACCGCTCAGGCCAGGCCAGAGCGGTCACGCCACACTTGTCAGGCTATCTACGTGTGCAAGCTGAAAGTATAGACGATGCAAAAAAATTGTTGATCGGAAACCCCGTACTGAACGCAGGGGGCACGGTGGAAATCCGCGCGCTGCCGCGCGACTGACGCGGCATGGCGGGCGGCTATTTTCCTGCCTCGGCGGCGGGATGCATGGACCAGACGACGCTGAGGATTTTCCAGTCGCCGTCGCGCTTGACCATCTGCCACGCTTCCGCGCCATAGTTCGACAATTTGCCGCCGACGAGGAATTCGTAGTCGAAGTTGACCCACGCCACATGGCGGTCCTGGATGATCTTGACGTTGTAGAATTTTTCTTCCGTGCGCTGCGGTTCGCGCTTGATGAAGTTGGCGAAAGCGGCGTAGCCACCCGCCCCGACGCCGTCGAAGTGGACGTCCGTCGTGTCGCGCATGTTCTTGATGAAAGCATCGTCGGCCGGCGAGGCGAACAGGATATTCGTGTGCAGCATCAACGACGACAGCAGCCTGACATCCTTGGCGATCAGGGCCGCCTGGAAGTCGGCGACGACTTGCTCGATCGCGCGGAGATCCTCGGGCGTGGCGGCGTGGCGGCCCATGTGGGGCGGCGCAGGCGGTGCGGCGGGCGTGGTCTGCGCCAGCGCCATGCCTGCCGAAAACAGGGAACAGCCGAACAGTATTGCGCTTGCCAACTTGTGCATGAGGGACTTTCATGGCGAACGGCTCGCCGGCCTGGCACGGGGCGTGCCGCCGGCAAGCTTATGTCAACCATGGCAGATTGGCAATCCCTCTTTGGAACTACGGCGGAGTAGACTCAGGCAGCCAGCGCTGCGATCGAGGCGCGGCCCTTGGCGAGCGCGCTGGCGACGGCATCCTCGCCCATGGCCACGCCTTCCGCTTGCACGAACTCGATGTCGGTGATGCCGATGAAGCCCAGCGCCGTGCGCAGATAGGTGCTCAGGTAGTCATACGCGGCGCCCGGGCCTTCGCTGTAGACGCCGCCGCTGGCCGTAAAAATATATGCTTTCTTGCCCGTGGCCAGGCCGACGGGGCCCGTTGCCGTGTACTGGAAAGTGCGGCCCGCGCGCGCCACGTGGTCGATCCACGCCTTCAGGGTCGATGGCACGGAAAAGTTGTACATGGGCGCGGCCAGCACCAGCACGTCGGCGGCCAGCAATTCGTCGACGAGGGTATCGGACAATTGCACGGCCGCTGCCGCCTGGGCGCTGCGCTGGTCGGCCGGCGTGAAGAAGGCGCCCATCACCTCTTCCGTCAGGTGCGGCACCGGTTGCGCGGACAGGTCGCGCTCGACGACACTGGCGCCTTGCGCGGCCAATTTCGCGACGAATTCGCCGGACAATTGACGCGACAGGGAACCGCTGTTGCGCACGCTGCTATTGATGTACAAGACCTTGCTCATGAAGTGCTCCTGGGAAAACGGGTGACGGGATGGGCCGTATCGCAGCCCTTGCATACAGCATAGTTCAGGTTTACCATCGAGAAAACCATGTAAATATCAATGATTAGCATCGAATTTTTAGATAAGGAATCATCATGAGAGAACCAGGCCAGCCTTCGCTCGACCAGTTGCGCGTGTTCGTCGCCGTCATCGACGCGGGCGGTTTCGCCCACGCGGCGCGCCAGCTGCACCGCACGCAGTCGGTGATCAGCTACACCATCGCCAACCTGGAAGAACAACTGAATGTGGTGCTGCTCGACCGCGGCAAGCGCAAGCCCACGCTGACGGACGCGGGCCGCGCCCTGCTGGCCGACGCGCGCGCCGTGGCCCTGAAGGTCGACGGCATGCGCGCGCGCGCCAAGGCGCTGGCCGGCGGGCTGGAGGCGGAAGTATCGGTGGTGGTCGACGTGATGTTCCCCACCTGCGTGCTGGTGCGCGTGCTCGAGGCGTTCCAGGCACAGTTCCCCACCGTCGCCCTGCGCCTGCGCATCGAAGCCATGGGCGCCGTGGCGCAGCTGGTGATGGATGGCAGCTGCCACATCGGCCTTGGCGGCTGGATGACGGCCACGGCCAGCGTCTTCGAGCGCCTGGCCGTCGGCCACGTGCGCCTGATTCCCGTGGCTGCGCCCAGCCACGCGCTGGCGCAGCTGGCCGGCCCGATTCCTTCCAGCGTGGCGCGCGAACACGTGCAGCTGGTGCTCAGCGATCGCAGCGTGCTGACGGAGGGCCAGGATTTCGGCGTGCTGGGATTGCGCAACTGGCGCCTGGGCGACCTGGGCTCAAAACACGCGCTGCTGCGCGCGGGCCTGGGCTGGGGCAACATGCCCGAAGCGATGGTGCGCGAGGATTTGACGGAAGGACGGCTGGTGCACCTGCCGCTGGCCGTCGACAATGGCGAGAATTATCCGATTTACCTGATCCAGCGCGCCGACACGCCGCCGGGCCAGGCGGGCAAGTGGCTGACGGAGCGGTTTGCGGAGCAGTTGCCGTTGCTGGTGCAGGGCTTCTAGAAGAACGCGCGGACGGGTATCATGCGGGGGCAAGCCCTAAACAACTACTGGGGTCAGACCCTCAACACCGCCAACGCAAAGCTCAGTGCCAACGTGTCCGGGGGTCTGACCCCGATTTCAGACACAACCTTGAAGAGATTCACATGGCCGGTATCGACGACTTCGTCAACAAGCAAAAACCAGGCGCGCGCTTCGTCATCACGGCGCAGATGCTGCGCATGACGCCGCAGCAGTTCGACTCGCTGGCCCAGGAGTGGATGGAAGACGGCGGCCCCGGCTTCGACGTGGCCGGCATCCCGCACCGGGTCGTCGTCGATGGGCAGTTTTATATCGGCAGGATCACCGTGCAGCGGCACGGCGAGCCTGAGTAAATAAAAGCTACTCGACGCCCAGCACGTGCAGGCGGCGGCGCAGGCGCGCCACTTCTTCCGATAGATCGACCACCAGCGCGGCCAGGTCCGCGTTCGCGTCGAACACGGATTCGATTTCGTGCAGGCGGCGCGCGCGCACCAGATCCAGGCTGGTGAAGCGCCAGGCCGTCAGCTGGCCAGCCGGCGGGCCGTCCTGCAGCAGCACGCCGGTCTGCACATGCTGCACCACCCAATCCGGTTCCACCGCGCAGGCGCGCGCCAGTTCTTCCAGGCTCAGGGCACGGTCTTCCAGCAATTCGCCAATTACCTTGTTTGTCATGATTTATCCTCCCAGCTTCTGGCGCGGATTGAAAGCCATCTCGCGCGCCATGGTTGCATACAGTTCGCGCGCCTTGTCATCGTTCGCCGGCGGCAGCACCACTTCCAGCAGCAGATACAGGTCGCCCGGCTGGGCGGCGGGAATGCCGCGCCCCTTCAGGCGCAGCTTGCGCCCCGTCTGCGAATTGGGCGGCACGGTGACGGTCACGGTGCCCGATGGCGTAGGCACGTCGATCTCGCCGCCCAGCGCTGCCTCCCACGGCGTGACGGGCACCGTCTCGAACACGTCGCGCCCTTCCACCTTGTAGCGCGCGTCGGGCCGGAAGCGGATTTCCAGGTACAAGTCGCCGGCGGGCGCGCCGCCGCTGCCGGGATTGCCCTGCCCCTTCATGCGCAGCTGCTGCCCTTCCGTGACGCCTTTCGGTATCGTCACTTCCAGGGTGCGCTCGCGCGTCACCACGTGGCCCTGCGCATCCGCTTCGGGCACGCGCATGACGATGTGGCGCTTGGCGCCCTGGTAGCTGTCCTGCAGGTCGATGGTGATGGCGGCGTGGCTGTCTTCGCCCTGCATCTGGAAACTGCCGCCGGCGCGGCGGCGCCCGCCCACGTGGGCGAACAGGTCGGCAAAGAAGTCGCTGTCGTCGGTGCCCGATGATTCGTAGCCCGAACCCCAGTCCGGCGGCGGCCGGAAGGGCTGGCCCTGCGCGCCCTGGTTACGGCCCAGTTCATCGTAGGCGGCGCGCTTTTCCGCGTCGCCCAGCACGCCGTAGGCCTCGTTGAGGGCCTTGGTGCGCTTGTCGGCGTCCGGTTCCTTGCTCACGTCGGGATGGTATTTGCGTACCAGCTTGCGGTACGCCTTCTTGATCTCGGCCTCGGACGCCGTCTTTTCGACGCCCAGTTCCTTGTAGTAGTCCTTGTATTCCACCGTGCCTGCTCCCCATGGTTGAACTGCCTGATGGAAGAGTACACGAATTAGTCGCTGGGCAGCGTGTGCACGATACAACGCCGCCCGGCAGCGGGATCAGCGCACGCGGCGCACCGAGGAAATGCGGCGGTCGAGGCCACCGTGCAGGCGGCCATAGCTGCCCGGTCCCATCACCACGCAGCGGCCGCGGAAGTTGGCATCGACGCAGAATTCCCAGCGGCCGTAGTTGACGACGACCGATTCGGCGCGGTCATTGAAGCCATAGCGGCTCAAGTCGCGCACTTCGCGGTCCAGGCGTACGGGCCGGCCGCGCATGCCCGCGTCGGGGAACAGCAGCACGGCGCCATTCATGTCGGGACGGTGGCCGCCGCCGTGGCCGGGATAGCCGGGGTGAGGACGCTCGGGACGCGGCGGGTAAGGCCGGTGGTCGCCGCCGCCATGGCCAGGACGGCCCACTTCGCGCACGGAGGAAACGGCGTCGTTCATGCCCGGCATGCTGCCGTAGCGGCCAGGTCCGAAGGTACGGCAATTGCCACGGTAATTGGCGTCCTTGCACACTTCCCAGGTGCCCGAGCGCACGATGATGCTCGAGGTCTTGTCGTTAAAGCCCATGCGCGACAGGTCGCCCGTGTCGGAACGCAGGGTCACGGGGCGGCCGCGGAAACCGGCATCTTCGAACAGGGTGATTTCGCCCGCGGATGCGGCAAGGGGGGCGAGGAAGGTGGCGGCGCACAACAGCGCGGGCCGGAAAGATCGAACCATGACAACTCCAATACTGATGACATTTTCGCCAGTGTAGACCAGGCGGCAGGCGGCGAGTGTAACAAAGGGCAAGCAAATGTCAGCGCACGGCAGCGAATGTAAAAACCGCCTGGCGGGATCAACCCGGCAGGCGGTCTGTCAGCACGACGTCAGGACGGGATCAGCGTACGCGGCGCAGCGAGGAAATCTGGTTTTCCATGCTGTTCAGGCGGCCATATTCGCCCGGCCCGATCACTTCGCAGCGGCCATGGAAGTTCGAATCGCTGCACACTTCCCACTGGCCCTCGTTGACGACGATGGACGAGGCGCGGTCGTTGAAGTTGTAGCGCACCAGGTCTTCCGCATTGCGGTCCAGCGCCAGCGGTTCGCCGCGCATGCCCGCTTCGGGGAACAGCAGGACGGCGCCGCGCTGCTGGTACTGCGGCTGCTGGTATTGCGGATACTGGGGCTGGTCGTACTGCGGCCGCTGGTACTGATTATCGTACTGCTGCTGGCGGCGCGCCTCGCGCTCGTCGACCATGCGCGCCGACGAGACGCGCCCATCGAGGCCGCGTCCCAGGTCGTCGTGGCGGCCAGGGCCGAAGATGCGGCACACGCCGTTGTAGTTCGAATCGCTGCACAGCTGCCAGTAGCCGTTATAGACGACGATGCTGGTGGTGCGGTCGTTGAAACCGATATTGACGAAATCGTCCGTGTCGCGGTTCAGGCGCGCCGAGCCGCCATTCTGGCCCGCGCCCGAATACACTTCCAGGGTGCCGCCACGGCCATAGCCGCCATGGCCCCGGTCGGGATCGCGTCCCGGACGTCCCGGATTGTTGCCATCGCCGCGCCCCGACTCGCGCACCGAACTGATGGCGTCGTTCATGCCCGGCATCGAACGGTATTCGCCCGGTCCCAGGGTACGGCAATTGCCGCGAAAACCGGCATCGGTACACACATCCCACGTGCCCGAACGCACCAGGATGCTCGACACTTTATCGTTGAACCCAAAGCGCGACAAATCGTCCGTCGTCTCGCGCAGGTTCACTGCGCGGCCACGCAGATCAACGTCTTCGAACAAGGTGATATCGCCTGCATGGGCGGCCGCATGGGCCCCCAGCGAGAGCAGCAAGGTCGCCGCGCATGCCAGCGTGTGTTTGAAAGGGCCCGTCATGATTAACTCCATTCTTCATTCTTTGGTGATGATTTGCCTGGCGGTTGCGCCAGGATGCTAGTGTAACAAATACAAGGCCATGCGGAAGGCCCGGTCATGCGTTCAGTACAGCCGGCGCAGCGAGGAAATACGCTTGTCGAGCGTCGTGTTCAGCACTTCATACTTGCCCGGCCCCATGCGCTCGCAGCTACCGTTGAACTGCGAGTCCGTGCAAACTTCCCAGGTGCCTTCATTGATGGCGAGGGATGCAGCCTGGTCGTTGAAGTTCAGGCGTACCAGGTCGCTGACGTCGCGGTTCACCTGCAGCCCAGGCCCCTTCAGGAACGCGCGGCCATACAGCACCACCAGGCCCTCGTCATTTTGCGGACGATTCTCTTCGCGCGGATCGACCAGGCGCGCCGACGACACGCGTCCACTCAGGCTGCCCAGGTCATCATGGCTGCCAGGCCCAAACACGCGGCAGCTGCCACGGTAGTTGGAATCGCTGCACAACTGCCAGTAGCCATATTCGACACGCGCGCTGCTGGCGCGGTCGTTGAAGCTGATGTCGACCAGGTCGTCGCGGTCCGAGTTCACGCCGGCCGACGCGCCGCGCTGGCCGCCGTCGGCGAACAACTCCAGCGCCGCGCGGCGTCCACCGCCGCTGCCGCTGCCCTGCCCGGCGCCGGTTTCCCGCACAGACGAGATTTTATCGTTCATGCCCGGCATCGAGTGGTAGTCGCCCCGTTCCAGCGTCTTGCAATCGCCCTTGAAATCGGCATGCGTGCACACTTCCCAACTGCCCGAATCGACCTGGATGCTCGAGACGGTGTCATTGAAATTAACGCGCGACAAGTCGTCCGTCGTATCGCGCAAGACGACTACGCGCCCCTTGAAATTGTCATCGGTGTACAGGCGGATCTCGCCGGCCTGCGCCGCGAGGTGGACAAACAGCGAACTGGCACACAGCAGAGCAAAGGCGAACGGGCGATTCATGGGGCGGTCTCCGGTGGCGGCAAAGGTAAGTGATCGACATGACAACTGATGTCAGTGTAGCCATCCACAGAAAAAACGGTGTAACAAAGTATGCGAAAAGCACAATAAATTGTTACCAAAAGCAATAACAGGCCCCTGCGGGCCTGTTATTGCCACTTCGCGTACTGCCTGCCCCGCGTCAGCGCACTTCGCGCACCGACGAGATGCGGTTGCTCATGCGTTCAAGGCTCGCGTACTCGCCCGGCGCCAAGGTGCGGCAGCGGCCACGGAAGCCCACGTCTTCGCACACTTCCCAATAGCCGGAGCGCACGCGCACGCTTTGCACCGTGTCATTAAAATCGCGCTCGCGCAAATCGGCGGAAGCGTTGCTCACGCTCAAGCTGCGGCCGGCGAAATCGTCGCGCGTATAAAAGGTCAGCTCGCCGCCCAGCGAGCGCCCGGGCAAATGGCCGCGCTCGCGGTCACGGCGGCCGTCCCAGTCGCGTCCCCGGTCGCGCTCACCGTCACGGTCGCGGCCCCGATGGCCGTCCCAGCCGCCGCGCACTTCGCGCAGCGACGTGATCTTGTTGGCCTGGCCATCCAGCGACGGATACTCGCCCGTCTCGAGCAGGAAGCAGGCGCCGCGGAAATCGGCGTCCTCGCACGCTTCCCAGCGGCCCGAGCGCACGCGGATGCTTTGCGTCGTGTCGTTGAAACGCAGATCTTCCAGGTCGGCGACGGCGTCGCGCACGGTCTGTGAGCGGCCGTGATAATCGTCGCGCGAATACAGGGTCAGTTCGCCGGCGCCGGCCAGTTCGGCCGTCATGGCGGCGCCCAGCAACAGGGCGCAGTTCAGGGTATGTCTCAGCATGGTCTTGCTCCATAGTCAGGGTACTGCGGTTGACTATTTGGTCATTTTGCCAAATAGAGCGCGCAGTCTATCCGCGACTGGCCCACTTAGCTGTAACAAATGATTACCGTGCCGGTCCGGCCGCCGGGGCGCCCCGGCGGACAAGCACGGCGAATGCCGGTAGAATCTTGTGTTTAGTCAAGCTTGCCGCCCATGCCACACACTACCTCGTTCACCCTGCCCTCCATCCGCAATGAAGTCTCGTCGCTGTGGAAGCTGGCCTGGCCCATCCTGATCGGCCAGCTGGCCACCGTCGGCATGGGCGCGGCCGACGTGGCGATGACGGGACATACGAATCCCGAGGAACTGGCGGCCGTGTCGCTGGGTGCGGCCATCTGGTCCATCGTACTGGTGACCGTGAGCGGCATCATGATGGCGATCAATACCCTGGTGGCGCATGAAATCGGCGCGGCGCGCCACGACCGCGTGCCGCACATCGTGCGCCAGGCGCTGTGGAAGGCGCTGCTGGTCGGCCTGGTCGCTTGCCTGCTGACGAACATGGCGGCGCTGGTGTTCGACCACCTGATGCTGGAACCGGCCGTGGCGTCCAAGGCCAAGCTGTTCGTGCACATCATCAGCTGCGCGCTGCCGCCGTTTGCCGCCTACCGCGCGCTGTACGGCTACAGCACCAGCATCAACCAGACCAAGCCCGTGATGGTCATCGCGCTGGCCGCGCTGGCGCTGAATATTTTCGTCAACTACCTGCTGATCTACGGCCACTGGGGCATGCCGAAACTGGGCGGCGTGGGCTGCGCCGTGGCCACCACCTGCTGCGTATGGATGATGCTGCTGGCCATGCTGGCGTGGATCCGGATCGCGCCCGCCTACCACGCCACCTATCCGTTCACGCACTGGGAGTGGCCGCAGATGGCGTCCATCGGCCCCATGCTGCGCCTGGGCCTGCCCATCGGCGTCACGTATTTTGCCGAAGTGAGCGCCTTTGGCATCATCAGCCTGCTGGTGGCGCGCTTCGGCGTGATCCAGGTGTCGGCGCACCAGATCGCCCTCAATTTCTCGTCCGTCGTCTTCATGGTGCCGCTCACCTTCGGCATCGCGCTGGTCACGCGCGTGGGCCATGCCGTGGGCGAAGCCAATCTGCGCCGCGCGCGCTTCATTTCGTGGGTGGGCGTGGCCATGTCGCTGACGGCGGCCATCGTCTCGGCCACCCTGATCACCGTCTTCCGCCACCAGATCGCGCAAGCCTACACGTCCGACCCGCAAGTGCAGGAACTGTGCGCGCAGCTGCTGCTGTTCGCCGCCCTGTTCCAGCTGTCCGACGCGACGCAGGTGGCCACTTCCTGCGCCATCCGCGGCTACAAGGTAACGCGCCAGCCGATGCTGATCCAGCTACTGGCCTTCTGGGGCTTCTCGCTGCCGATCGGCTATGTGCTGGGCCTGGCGCCGCAAGGCTTCATCTGGTCGCCGGCCGAACCGATGGCCGCCGCCGGCTTCTGGATCGGTCTGGTCACGGGCCTGACGGTGGCCGCCGTGCTGCTGACCTGGTACTTGAACCGCCTGTCGCTGCAGCGCCTGCGCGCAGCCTGATACAAGGAGCACCCCATGCACAAGGAGCACCCCATGCCGCAACAACGCCCCTTCAGGCAAGTCGATGTCTTCAGCAGCGTGCCATTCCTCGGCAATCCGCTGGCCGTGGTGCTCGACGCGAATGGCCTCGACGCCGCGCAGATGCAGGCCATCGCGCGCTGGACGGGCCTGTCGGAAACCACCTTCGTGCTGGCGCCGCGCGACCCGGCCGCCGATTACCGCGTGCGGATTTTTTCGCCCGAGATGGAATTCCCGTTCGCCGGCCACCCGACGCTGGGCACGGCGCACGCCCTGCTTGATGCGGGCATGCAGCCCAAGGGGGCGCGCATCGTGCAGGAATGCGGCGTCGGCCTGGTACAGATAGAATGGAGCGCCGGCGGCGTGCTGGCGTTCCAGGCACCGCCCTGCAGCACGCGCGCGCTCGCCCCGGAGCTGCTGCCGCTGCTGCAAACGGCGCTGGGCGGAGAACCGGCCGCCGGCGGCACCGTCGCCGACATGGGCATCCGCTGGCTGTGCGTGCCGCTGGCCAGCGCCGCGGCCTGCCTGGCCGTGCGCGCCGACGTCGCCGCGCTGACGCCATTGCTGGCCGCCGCCGGCGCCGACGGCCTGGCGCTGTATGGCCCGCATGCCGCCGGCGGGCCGGCCGACTACGAAGTGCGCGCGCTGCTCAGCGAACACGGCGCGCTGGTGGAAGACCCCGTCACGGGCAGCGCCAACGCCTGCATCGCGCACCTGCTGGCGGGCAGCGACTACACGGTCCGCCAGGGCACGTGCCTGCAGCGCGACGGCCGCGTGTCCATCAGTTTCCGCGCTGGTCACGCCTGGATAGGCGGCGCATGCCTGACGGTAATCGAAGGCACGATATTGGCCTGAACGGGGCAAAGCGCCATGGAATGGGCGGCTGCTGGACATTTTTGACGAAGTAAATACGGCCAGCAACGGTTTATTCCGTGGCTGGCGCTATCGCATAAACAGGCACGCTCTGGTATCGTCTTACGCTTAGGCAACGCTCAAGCTCACCTGTACATGCAGTGCCCTTCTTCTTCCAACTACCGAGACATCCATGCGTTTTATTCTTTGTTTTCTGGCCGCGATGGCCAGCGTTCCCGCATCGGCTGAAAAGCTGACCTTGGAACGCATCCACGCCGATCCGGCGCTGGCCGGCCCCGGCGTGCGCAACCTGAAGGTCTCGCCCGACGGCGAGCGCGTCACCTTCCTGCGCGGCCGCGCCGACAACCAGTTCCAGCTCGACCTGTGGGAATTCAAGCTCAAGGACAAGAGCACGCACCGCCTGGTCGACTCGAAGGCACTGGTGCCGAATGAAACGATTTCGCCCGAAGAGCAGGCGCGCCGCGAACGCGAGCGCACGGCCAGCCTGAACGGCATTCTCAGCTACAGCTGGTCGCCCGATGGCAAGCAGCTGCTGGTGCCGCTGGCCGGCAATCTCTACCTGGTCGACGCGGCCCATCCGGACAAGGCGCGCCTGGTCGCCAAGGGCAATGTGCTCGATCCGAAAATCTCGCCGAAAGGCCGCTACGTGTCGTTTGTGCGCGATCAAAACATCCATGTGATCGACCTCAAGACGGACAAGGAACGCCAGCTGACCACCGACGGCAAGGGCACGATCCGCAACGGCGAAGCCGAATTCGTGGCGCAGGAAGAAATGGGCCAGCGCACCGGCTACTACTGGGCACCCGACGATTCCGCCATCGCGTATAAGCGCTATGACGAAGCGCCCGTGCCCGTCGTGCGCCGCTTTGAAATCTTCGCCGACCGCACCGATGTCGTGGAACAGCGCTACCCGGCCGCGGGCGACCCGAACGTGCTGGTGCAACTGCTGATCGTCTCGCCGGAAACGGGCGTGCAGCGCCAGGTGGACCTGGGCACGAACCCGGACATCTACCTGGTGCGCGCCGACTGGAGCGCGGACAGCAAATCGCTCGTCTACCAGCGCCAGTCGCGCGACCAGAAGACCCTGGACCTGGTCGCCGTCGACGCGGCCACCCTGGCGCAGCGCACCCTGCTGACGGAAACGTCGGCAACCTGGGTCAGCATCCATGACGACCTGCGCTTCCTGTCGAACGGCACCTTCCTGTGGTCGTCCGAGCGCACGGGCCGCAACCATCTGTACCTGTACGACATGAGCGGCAAGCTGCTGCACCCCGTCACTTCCGGCGAGTGGGGCATCGACAGCGTGCTGGCCGTGAACCAGAAGACGGGTAAAGTGTTCGTGTCGTCGAACCGCGACGCCGTGATCGACAAGCAGACCTACGCCCTGGCCCTCGACGGCAGCACGGCCGACAAGCCGCAGCGCGTGACGAAAGCGGACGGCTGGCACGACACGACGTTCTCGCGCAATGGCGAAGTCTTCGTCGACACGTATTCCGACCCGGCCACGCCGCCGCAGGTGAGCATCCGCCGCCCGGACGGCGCCATGGTGGGCTGGCTGGAAGAAAACGCGCTGAACGCCAGCCACCCGTACTTCAAGTACAAGGCCGACCACCTGCCGACGCAGTACGGCACCCTGAAGGCCAACGATGGCCAGACCCTGCACTATTCGATCGTCAAGCCATCGAACTTCGATGCGGGCAAACGCTACCCCGTCTACCTGTCAACGTATGGCGGCCCGCACTCGCAGCACGTGGCGCGCCGCTGGGGCAACAACTTCGACCAGTACATGGCGCAGCAGGGCTTTGTCGTCTTCCGCCTCGATAACCGGGGCTCGTCGCGCCGCGAGCGCGCCTTCACGGACGCCATCTATCACAAGCTGGGCGCGGCCGAAGTGGCGGACCAGCTGGTGGGCATCGACTGGCTGGGCAAGCAAAGCTTCGTCGATCCTAAACGCATCGGCGTGTTCGGCTGGAGCTACGGCGGCTTCATGACCCTGCGTTTGCTGTCGGCCGCGTCCGACAAGATCGCCATGGGCGTGTCGGTGGCGCCCGTGACCGACTGGTCGCTGTACGACACCCACTACACGGAACAATTCCTCGGCATGCCGAAGGAAAACGTGGACGGCTACAAGGCCAGCACCGTGTTCGCCCACCTCGACGGCCTGAAGTCGCCGCTGCTGCTGGTGCACGGCATGGCCGACGACAACGTCTTGTTCAGCAACAGCACGCGACTGATCGACGCGCTGGTCAACCGCGGCGTGCAGTTCGACCTGATGACGTATCCAGGTGCCAAGCACGGCATCTCGTCGCGCGCGGGCCAGCGCCACGTGTACAAGAAAATCGAGCTGTTCTTCAAGCAGAACCTGATGCAGCCAGCACAGTAAGCTTGCGCTGCATCAAATAAAAAACCGCCGCCTGTCTTGCGACAGGCGGCGGTTTTTTATTTTGTACTGTACTGAATACGATCAAGCACAGTAACGACATCTGACAGGACCGTAGCGAGCGGAAGCCACGTGGCCGAGAAGCGGAACTGTGCTGTGCACGGGGCCGCCGAGGCAGTGAGCATCGCAGGCCGCAAGTCGCGACGCGCAGTAGGTCTTGTCAGATGTCTGCCATTACGGTTTGCGGGTGACGGTTTCGACTGCATCCTTGACGTCGCCAACTTTCTTCTGCACTTTGCCTTCGACCTGGTTTGCCAGGCCCTTGGCTTGCTGTTCTTCGCTGCCGACGACTTTGCCAGCTGCTTCCTGGATTTTACCGCCGACTTCCTTCAGTTTACCTTCGACTTGATCTTTGTTCATGATAAATCCTCACTGTAGTTGGTACATCTGTTGTCCAGCCCAAAGGGCCGGTACTGCGGCTCACACGCCGTTGCAAACTGCTTGCTGCGTGTCGATGTATCCATAGTACGCCCGAGGCCGCAAAAACTATGTACGGTTCCTAACACATGCCCAAATTCATACAAAATGCGTCCATCAGTCTGGCTTGCGCCACACGGTGGCCAGCCACGGCTGCTGTTCACGCGGCAAGCCCGGCGGACGGTAGTATTGCTCGACCAGGGTAAAACCGGCCGCCTGCACGTAGGCGGCCCAGCTCGCTTCGTCATGGTAGCTGCCGTAGCGCGCGCCATTCCAGCCTTCCTCGTTCTGCCCGCGCGGGTTCGAGCTGAACAGCACGCCGCCCGGTTTCAGGCACGCGTACAAAGCGCGCAGCACGCCGGGCAAGGCGGCGCTGGGCACGTGGAACAGCACGGCATTGGCGAACACGCCGTCGAAGTGTGCGGCGGGCAGGTCGAGGTCGACGAAATCCTGCTGCCACACGGTGCAGCCGCTGTAGGCGCGCGCCATCCCGACGAAACGGGGGCAGCCGTCGACGCCCGTCGCGTGGTGCCCCAGGGCCGTGAACGCCATCAGGTCGCGGCCGGGGCCGCAGCCGAGGTCGAGGATGGCCAGCGGCGCGGGCTTGCCGATGGCGTTCAGCAGCGCGGCGATATTCTGGCTGACGTCGTGATCGCGCGTGCCTTCGAAAAACTGCTCGGCGCTGGCGTCGTAGTGGGCCAGGGTGCGGCCCGTGATGGCGTGGATGGGATCTTGCGGTGGGGTCGGCTTCATGGCGCTCCAATCAGTAATCACGCCATTTTACGGTGCCGGCGCGCTGCGCGCCGGCACCCCTTATGCCTACCAGACGCGCACGCGCTGTTCCGGCGCCAGGTACAGCTGCTGCCCCGGCTTGACGTCGAAGGCTGGATACCAGGCGTCGAGGTTGCGCACGGTGGCGGCGCGGTATTGCGCCGGCGCATGGCCATCCGTGAGGATTTGCTGGCGCGCCGCCGCTTCGCGCGCCTTGCTGCGCCAGCTGACGCCGTAGCCGATGAAGAATTCGCGGTCCGCCCCCGCCTGCGCCGGCTTGTCCTGCTGCGACAGGGTGAACGCGTCATAAGCGGCGGCCACGCCGGCCAGGTCGGCCAGGTTTTCGCTCAGGGTCAGCTGGCCATTCACGGCCAGGTCGGGGAACGGTTTGTAGGCGGCGAACTGTTCCACCAATTGCTTGGATGCCGCCTGGAAATGCGCCAGGTCGGCCGGCGTCCACCAGTCGCGCAGCTTGCCCTGGGCGTCGAACTGCGCGCCCTGATCGTCGAAGCTGTGGCTGATTTCGTGGCCGATGGTGGCGCCGATGCCGCCATAGTTGGCCGCATCGGATGCTTGCGGGTCAAAGAATGGCGGCTGGAGGATGGCGGCGGGGAAATTGAGCGCATTTTGCAGCGGCAGGTTGACGGCGTTGACCAGCTGCGCCGGCATGGCCCAGGCCTTGCGGTCGGGCGACTGGCCCAGCTTGGCCAGTTCCTGCTGGTAATGAAACTGTTCCGCCCGCTGCACATTGCCCAGCGCATCGCCGCGCACCACGCGCAAGCCCGCATAGCTTTCCCACTGTTCGGGGTAGCCCACGCCCACATACAAGGTCTTGAGTTTTTCCTGCGCCTGCGCCTTGGTGGCCGGCGCCATCCAGTCCAGCTTGTCGATGCGGCGCGAGAAGGCGGCGACGATATTCGTCACCATATCTTGCACGCGGGCTTTCGATTCCGGCGGGAAATAGCGTTCCACGTACAGCTTGCCGACGGCGTCGCTCAGGGCCGCATTCGTCGCGGCCAGCGCCCGCTTGCTGCGCAGCGACTGCTGCGGCGTGCCGCTCAGGGCGCTGCCATAGAAGGCGAAGCGCTGGTCGGCGGCCGCCTTCGGCAAGATCGTGCTGAAATGGTTGACCGCGTGGAAGGCGAGGAAATCTTTCCACGTGGCCAGCGGCACGCTCGCCACCAGCGCGGCGCTGCCCGTCATGGCCGTCGGATGCCAGACGATGAAATCGTTCTGCCGGCCCAGCCCTGCCGCTTCGAAGAAGGCTTTCCAGTCCAGGCCAGGCGCCTTGCTGGCGAAGTCGGCGGCGCGCCAGGCATTATTGCCCTTGGCGACATCGGCCGAATCCTCGCGGCTGGCGTGACTTGCGGCAATTTGCTGTTCCAGCGCAAACACGCGCGCGGCGCGGGCCGGCGCATCGCGGTAGCCGGCCTGCTTGAGCATGGCGGCAATATGCGCCTGGTAGCCCGCGCGCAAGCCCTGCATGCGCGCGCTGTCGCTCTGGTAGAACGCGCGGTCGGGCAAGCCCAGCCCGCCCTGCAGCAGATAGGCCACATTGCGCGTGGTGTCGTTCAAGTCTTGCGCGACCCACAGGCCGAACAGGTTTTCCGTATAAAAATTGGTGGCGTTGAGCGGGTCGACGTCGGCGCGCAGGCTCTCGCCCAGCGCGCGGGCCAGCCCTGCCCGGTCGCGTATGCCGTCGATCTTCTTGAGCAGCGGCTTGATCGGCGCCCAGCCTTTCGCTTCGATAGCCGCTTCATCCATCCAGGAACGGTAAAAATCGCTGACCTGGCGCGCCGATGCATCCGCCTGCGGCGCCGCCGCCAGACCTTCGACGAGGCCGATGATGCGCTCGTTGGTGGCGTTGGCGAGGATGGCGAACGAGCCCCAGCTGCTGCGGTCGGCGGGAATTTCCGTGCTGCGCAGCCAGTCGCCATTCACGTAATCGTAGAAATCGTCGCCGGGCAAGGCCTTCGCGGCAGCGGGGGCGGCGGCGCTGGCGGCCCCTTGCTGGCCATGCGCCCGGGCGGGCAAGCCGGTCAGCGAAACGCCGGCCAGGGCGAGGATGATGGCGGCCTGGACTGGCGTCCGGGACCAGGAAAAACGCAAACCGTGCATGGCGATCCTTTCGATGTAATAGCCAAAATCATAACCTGAAAATCCTGCCTTTTTGGGGCGAAAAAGCATCCCCTAACTTTTTTGCATGCGGACAAAAAATCGGCATATAGTGGCACGACCGCATCCCGTACCGCACGAACGCCAAGGAGATTGCCATGCAACTGGAAGCGCTGTTCCAGCATCCCCACGCCCTGCCTGCCGCCCCGAAGATCGTCGATGAACTGGTGCGCAGTTTCGACAACCCCGCCATCGCCACCGAAGACATCGCGCGCAAGCTGGGAGCGGACCCGGCCTTGAGCGCCAAGCTGCTGCGGCTGGCCAACTCGGCCTATTACCATGTGTCGCGCAGCATCGGCACGGTGGAAGACGCCGTGCTGATGCTCGGTTTTGTGACCGTGCGCACCCTCGTCATCAGCTCGGGCCTCGTCAGCGGTTTCAAGGCCGTGCCGGGCCTGAATTTGCCGCAATTCTGGCGCTACAGCCTGCACAGCGCCGTATCTGCCCGCTGGATCGCGAAGCAGACGGGCGACAACCAGGATCTGGCTTTCACCATCGGCATGATGCATGCGATCGGACAACTGGTGATCCATGCCGCCATGCCCGAGCAAGCCATGCAGCTCGACAAGATCGCCCCGCCGCTCGACGCGCGCCGGCTCGACGCGGAGCGGGTGTCGCTGGGCTACGATTATGCGCAGGTGGGCGCCGAACTGGCGCGCCGCTGGAAGTTTCCTCCCGCCTTTGCCGAGGCCATCGCCGCCTTCCCCGCTCCGCTGGCCAAGGCGCCGTTGAACCGCCTGGCCGCCATCATCCACCTGGCCGCCTGGCGCGCGCGCATCGATGAAAACCAGCTGAGCAATGAAGAAATCATCGCCTGCTATCCCAACGCGGTAGCCGAAGCGCTCGGTTTGCCGCCCTCCGTGCTGGTCGACAGGATGCCGCCGCTTGCCGAACTGAGCGCGGGCCTGGAAGAACTCGTCAAGTAAGCTGGCCGTTGCCCGCATCGCCAACCGAGCAGGCATGCGGGTTTGCGGGCATGCCGGCTGCCCGCAAAAAAACATCCAAATTATTTTCACTTTTTTCAAAAACACCCTCAAGTTCCCGTTGGACCCGCCGTTAATCTAGACAAGCGGTAATCCATTCACTAGTTACGGGTGTGCTCATGACCTCCAACGACGTTCTCTCGATGTATGAAAATATTGCAGGAATGACCAATCAAATGGTCGTGGCCGCACGTTCGAGCGACTGGGATGGCTTGGATACCCTGGAAAACCAGTGCGCCAGCGCCGCCAGCGCGACCATGACGGGCAAGGCGCCTGCCCTGGCCGGCGCCTCGCGCCTGCGCAAGATCGACTTGCTCAAGCAAATCCTGGCCAATGACCGCGAAATCCGCGCCATCACGGAACCGTGGATGACCCAGCTGTCGAACGCCATGCCAGGTTCGCGCGCCCGCATGTAAGAAGCTTGCCGCGCCAGAAACGACAAAAGCACCCGCGGGTGCTTTTTTTACGTCTGCCGCCATGCGAGGGAGCGCCATCTGCGGCGCTCAAAAAGGCAAGGCGGGGGAATTTGGAAGGCGAGCCCCAGGTATCTCCTGGCGTCGCCTCGCTGCCGGTTGCATCCGGCGTTCGCGAGCACATCGTCGGCATCGCGAACCGCTTCCAGACCCAGGCGTTTATGCAACGCTACACCTGGTTTGCCGCGCCACACTATCGTTGGTGACTGCGCCAGGCTGGGGCTGTTTTGTCGTAGAGCAAGTCCACTGAATTCATCATAGCACCATCTTTAAGAAACAGGCAACGTGCTTGGCAAGCGTTTCCATGTATTTTTTCAATATCTTTTTTTATATCAAATTGTGGGCGGCCTTGCGGCCGCATTAACGCGAGAACGGCTCCGGTTCCGCTTCCGGTTCGGCCGCCGCCCCTTCTTCCACCGCTTCCGTCAAGACGGGCACATCCTTCTTCCTGCGGCCGAACGGCTTGCGCAGCAAGACCCAGTATTTCGACGGTGCGCCCGGACCCGCCGCTTGCCTGCGCTTGCGCACGATGTACACGATGAGCGCCGTCAGCAGCAGGAAGACCAGGGTGCCGATACCGAGCCACAGCATGCCGCCCGATTTCTTTTCCTTGTCGGCAGCCGGCGCCGCGTGCAGGGGTTTCGGTTTCGCATGGGGCGCTTCCGCCACGGCCGGCGCGGCGGCGGGCGGCACGGCGGCTGCAGGCAGGGCCAGCGCCTTTTGCAAGACGCCGATCTTGCCTTCCAGTTCGCCCAGCTTTTCAGTCAGGGCCGTATTTTTCTCGTCCAGCCCCACGCACGCTGCCGCCTGCCCCGTCTCCGCCTGCGGCGCGCAGGCGGCCACGGGCGCTGCGGCGCGGCGCGGCAGCGCGGGGGCGGCCAGTTTGGGTGCGGCGGGCGGCGGCACGAACACGCGCGCCGGACGCACGAGGCCCTCGGCCCGCGCGCGGGCCGCCAGCGCGGCGGCGTCGGGCGACGGCGCGACGGATACGGCGCGTGGCAACGGCACAGGCGTGGAGACCGGCGCGGGCAACGGAATAGCTGGCCGGACTGGCGCACTGGCGGGTACGGCGGCGGGCGGCGCCGGCGTCAGCCACAAGGTGCCCAGGCGCACGACGGCGCCACTGCCATTGCCCAGCAATAAATACAGGTGCACATGCCCCGCCTGGATCGCTTGCCGCGTGGCCACGCGCACATAATGGCGTCCACCGCGCTCAAACGGACTGATCGTCAAGGTTTGCAGGGCAGGATCCATGCCGATGCCGCCACCGCGGTACACATCGGGCGAAGCCAGGCGCACGGTCACGCCATTGGCCTCCTCGGGCGCCAGGGCCGTCAGTTCGAGCTCGGCCAGCAAAGGCTGGCCCACGTGCGACAGGACGGCCATGTCGCCCAGTTCGGCCGCCATGACGGGCGGCAAGGCCAGGCTGGCGGCGGCGCACGCGATCAAAGACCAACGGGGAAGGATGCTGCTCTGCATGGACTGATCGCTTTGATAACAGGATAAATAATGGGGGCTCGCCTGTCTTTAACGGCAGGAAATCGCAAAAATATAGATGGGCCAGGGCAAAAATGATGCAATACAGCATCATCCTGTGCCTTTTTGACGTCTGGAGTACACTCGATCCACCTCCATCGATGAAAGGGATGCCATGAGTAGCAGAATCGAACGCGACAGTTTCGGCCCGATCGACGTACCCGCCGACCGGCTGTGGGGAGCGCAAACGCAGCGCTCGCTCGAGCATTTCCATATCTCCACGGAAAAGATGCCGCCCGAACTGATCGCCGCCCTGGCCACCGTCAAGCGCGCGGCCGCCCACGTCAACCTGGACCTGGGATTACTGGATGGCAAGAAAGCCATCGCCATCACGCAGGCGGCCGACGAAGTGTTGGCCGGCAAGCATGACGCAGAATTCCCGCTGGCCGTCTGGCAAACGGGGTCCGGCACGCAAAGCAATATGAACATGAACGAGGTGCTGGCCAACCGCGGCTCCGAGCTGATCGGCGGCTTGCGCGGCGCCGAGCGCCTGCTGCACCCGAACGACGACGTCAACCTGGGCCAGTCCTCGAACGACATTTTCCCCACCGCCATCCATGTGGCGGCCGCGCTGGCCGTCGCCAACACGGTCTTGCCGCCGCTGCGCCAGCTGCGCGCCACCCTGGACGCGAAAGCCACGGAGTTTGCCGACATCGTCAAGATCGGCCGCACGCATTTGCAGGACGCGACGCCGCTGACCCTGGGCCAGGAATTTTCCGGCTACGTGGCGCAGCTGGACTTTGCCGAGCACATCATTACGGCAGCGTTGCCGCCGCTGCTGCAGCTGGCCGCCGGCGGCACGGCCGTGGGCACGGGATTGAATGCCCACGAGGAATTTGCCGGCCGCATCGCCGCCGAACTGGCGCGCCTGACGGGCCAGCCGTTCGAAACGGCCAGCAACAAGTTTGCCGCCCTGGCCGCCCACGATGCCTTGGTCGCCGCCCATGGCGCTTTCAAAACCCTGGCCACGGCCTTGATGAAAATCGCCAACGACGTGCGCTGGATGGCGTCCGGCCCCCGCTCCGGCCTCGGCGAAATCACGATCCCCGAAAACGAGCCGGGCAGCTCCATCATGCCGGGCAAGGTCAATCCCACCCAGTGCGAAGCGCTGACCATGCTGTGCTGCCAGGTCTTCGGCAACGATGTGGCCATCACGGTGGGCGGCGCCTCGGGCAATTTCGAGTTGAACGTCTTCAAGCCCTTGATTGCACACAACTTCCTGCAAAGCGCGCGCCTGCTCGGCGACGGCATGCGCAGCTTCGACGAGCATTGCGCCCACGGCATCGCGCCGAACCGCGCACGCATCGCCGAACTGATGGAACGCTCCTTGATGCTGGTCACGGCGCTGGCGCCGCACATCGGCTATGACAAGGCGGCGCAAATCGCCAAGCAGGCCCAGCACGAAGGCACGACCTTGAAGGAAGCGGCGCTGGCCCTGGGCTTTGTGACGGAAGAGCAATTCGGCGCATGGATCGTGCCGCTGGAGATGACGCGGCCCAACAAAAGCTGACTTACACCCTGCATTGCTGGCGGCTTCAGGTAAACTATGGATTAGTTGAGGTCGTCATCAAGTGTTGAAAACACATCATTGCAATAAGGGATACAATGCAAAAAGTAAGCTTTGATTTAACATCCGAGTTCGTCGAGCTGAACCAGCTGCTCAAGCTGGTCGGCTTGTGCGACAGCGGTGGCGCAGGCAAGGTCATGGTCGATAGCGGCGTGGTAAAGGTCGATGGCAAGAAGGAATTGCGCAAGACCGCCAAGATCCGCGCCGGCCAGGTCGTCAGCGTGGGCGATATCCGTATCACGGTCGTCGCTCCTGTCTGACCCCGGCATGGGGCGCGAAAGCGGCCCCATGCGTCCAGCCAGCATGCCCGCCAGCCCGGCTGCCCAAGTCAAGCTGCGACACGTCGTTATTGTCAGATAAATATCGATTGCAGAAGGGAAGCGCCATGGACCATCCCGAACAAGGTACGCGCAGCCAGGAACGCCTGATCGGCGACTTGCGCCAGGTAATAGAAAACGCGGAAGAATTACTGCGTAACACAGACAAATATACCAGTAGCCTGTACCAGAGCGCGCGCGCCAGGCTGCAACTGGCCCTCGTCGCGGCCACGGCCGAACTGGCCCGCTTTGAAGAAGAGCAAGTCACGCGCATGATGGATGCCACCCTGGCCGCGAATGCCCTGTACCGCGATCAGACGGGCGAAGCGCGACTGCTGCGCGCCTTCGAATAAACCGTCACGCTGCCAGGACCGCATGCGCCAGCCACTGGCGCAGGTGCGCGGTCAGGTCGAAGGCCGGGTCCAGCTCGAACGCCGCATCGAGCGCGGCGCCGAACGTTTGCCCCTGCTGCAGGGCTTGCAAGGCGGCATGCGCAGCCGCATCGAGCACCAGCAACTGCGCTTTCCAGCGCGGCCGGCAGACCAGCGCCCAGCTCGCCACCTGCAGATCTTGCGGAAACATCCCCGAACCGTCTTCCTCCTGATGCGCCTGCCACAAGGCCGCCACCTGCCAGTCGGACACGAGCAAGGTGCAAGCGGGATGCAAGGTAAAACGCCGCGCTTCCAGCTGATCGGGATGCAGCGCAGCCAGCGACTCAGGCGCCAGCGCTTGCGCATCGGCCGCGTAATGGGCCAGGTGCAAGGCCCATTCCAGGCGCGCCATGTCCGGCAGGGAGGGCAATGCGGCCACAGGCGGGAAAGCCGTCAGAAAATCGGCGAAACGGGCGCCAAACTGGTTCAAATCTGCGCTATCGGATGGCATCTGCCGGCCATACGCGCGCGCCAGGCCGCCAAAGAAATCCTCGCCCACCAGCGCCAGCACGACGGGATAGGCGTGGCCCAGGGTACGGCGCCAGGTGGCGCTCAAGTTGCCGCGGTACAGCGCGAAACGCTGCGGTACCGCCTCGCCTGCGAACGATGGCAATGTTGCCCCGGTATCGAGCAAGGCTATGGCAAATGCCTGCTGGCCAGCGGCCAGCGCGTCAAGCGACGCGGGTAGCGGCGGGGACGGCGGCGACGCTGCCTGCCATGATGGCGTTTGCGGCGCATGGCGCGCCAGCATGGCTTGCGCCTTGTCCGCTTCGCCCAGCAGGATATCGAGCGGCGGCAAATCCGTGTCCCATTCGACGAGGGTGGGAATGGCGCCAAAGCGCTGCAAGGCGGCCGCATATAGCTCCCAGACGGGATCGGCCACGGCGGCGCCATGGTGGTCGATCACGGCGTGCGGCGTCAGCAGATGGCCGCCCAGGTGCAGTTCGCCCACGCTGCCCGGCGCGATGGACTGCATGGCCGCCAAGGCATCTTCGCCGTGATTGCACTGGTTCACATACAGATTATTGATATCGAGCAGCAGCCCGCAACCGCTGCGGCGCGCCAGTTCCGCCAGGAATTGCGCCTCGCTCATGGCATCGTCGGCAAAACGCAGGCAAGTGGAGACATTCTCCAGCAAGATCGGCCTTTTCAGCACATCCTGCACCCTCCCCACTCTTGCACACAGCAAATCGAGGGCGGCGCCATTCAAGGCCAGCGGCAACAGATCGTTGAGTTGCTGCTGCGCCACGGCGCCCCAGCTCAGGTGTTCCGACACGAGGGAAGGTTCGATACGCTCGACCACGGCGCGCACGCGCTGCAAATGACTCTCGGAAAAGCCGCGCGCGGATCCCAGGCCGAGGCCCACCCCATGCAGGCTGATGGGGTAATCCTGACGCAGAGTCTGCAGCACATGGTTATCCCAGCCCGACGGCTGCAGATAATTTTCAGTGTGCACTTCCAGCCAGCCGACCTTGGGCCGGCGCGCCAGAAAGTCGCGGTAGTGCGCGGCGCGCAGGCCGACGCCGGCAAGCGCCTGAATGGGCGGCGGCATGGGCAGGCGGCGGACGCTTACGGCTGCGTGGCCGGCTTTGCCGTCTTGCCGGCCTTGATGGGCTTGACGGAACCGCCCGCCTGTTCGCACGTCCCCTTGGCAACATACGCCCATTCTGTGGGCAAGTTGTCCGCCTCCGCCTGGCCCGCGCAGGAATGCGCGCCGTCGGACGAAGCGCAATCGTTCTGCCCGGCCTTGGCCACGCCATAGCATTTTTCCTTGTCGCCTGGGGCGGGGCCATCGTGAGCGGCCGCATTGATGGAAGTACCGGCACAGAGGCCCGCGAGGGCGGCGGCGATGAGAGCTTGACGTTTGTTCATGGGGATTCCTCTTGCATGGGTCAAAGTAAAGTGGGCACGCCCCGGGCTGCACGATGGACAACGCGAGGTGATGGACGTCATTCTACTGAATCGGCCAGGTCATGGCGAACGGAGACGGGAGGAAGGCGAAAAGGATGGCGAAACGACAGACAAAAACGCCCACGCGCCACCGTCGATGACGGTGGTGTGGGCGTATCTATGGCGAGCGCCGGACTGGCGCCGCGGGACCGCGCTCAGGCTGTCGTGTTGATGCGGTTACCGAGATGAGCCGGCAGACTCGGCGCCGACTGTACCGGCGGCAACGCTGCCAGCAAGGCGGTGGCGGTCGAGCTTTGGATATCCTGGGCTTTTTTCAGGACAGTCAAGCCAACGGCTTGCCGCGTGCCTGTCTCCGCCATCGTGGTTGACAGTTGAGCAATGCTTCCGACGTCCATACGTTTCTCCAATGAGGTTCTACTCTTGTTAACGGATGCCGCCGGCAAACCTTTAGCTTATTTTTCCAGCCTGTGCAGCAACCAGGCCAGCACGTGCTCGCGGGCATTCAAGTCCAGCCATTGCACGCCCTCGCGCAAGTCGGCCGGCGCCGGACTGTCGGAGGCGACGGCGATCACATGCGGGTCATGCGGATACAGGGGCGCCTGCCCTACTTCCGGACGGAACACTTCCAGCTTGGGAATGGGGTCCGTCTTGAAACCCTCGACCAGGGTCAGGTCTGCCGGCCCCATGCGGGCCAATTGCTGCGCCAGGCTCGGCTCGGGAGCCCCGCGCAGCTCATGCACGATGGCAAACCGATACGGCGACGCCACCAGCACCTCCGCCGCCCCCGCCATGCGCAGGCGGGCGCTGTCCTTTTGCGGCGGTTCCAGCGCCAGGTCATGGTGGCTGTGCTTGACCAGGTTGACGCGCAAGCCGCGCGCCGCCAGTTCCTTCACCACAAATTCCAGCAGGGTCGTCTTGCCGCTGCCGGAACGGCCGATCACACCGAGTACCGGGTGTGGGGGCATCGCATCGTGCATGGTCACTCCTTGATTGAGAAGGAATGATTATACGCAGCCCCACGGGCGCGACCGCCGACGCAGACCCGGCGCATCGTCCAGCTCTTCACCCAAGTCACGCGACTCCAGGTTTTTCGCCATTCCCAGCGGCAAGAGGCGCCGGCTTGCCGCCCTGCCGACGGCGCCGGCCCGACGACTTCGGCGCTGCCGCGCCCGCCGTTTTACCCGCAGCTTTGCCCGCTGTTTTGCCCGCTGCTTTGCCATTTAGCGCATGTGCATTCCTGGCCGTGCGCGCCAATTGCCGGTGGGCGGCGATCGCGCCCGCCTCGGCATCGGACTGGAAGGGGACGGCGACAGCGGAGGCCAGCTCGCCATCAGGCTGGCAAGCGGGCGGCGGCGGGGCGAAATCCTGCGCCCGCACATCGGCTTCCCAGGCGGCGCGCTGCGCCACGACGGCGGCGGGCAAGGCGGGCGCCACGCGGCCTTGCGCCAGGGTCAGCACGGCACCCAGGCCGCTGGCGGCCGCCACGCGCGCGCCCATCTGGGGCAAGCTGCCATCGGCGGCGCGGCAAAAACGCTGCAGGATGGTTTTGATGATCGACGTGTGATCGTATACCTCGTGGCTGACGCTGCCCGGCGCGATCAGCGGCGACACCAGCAGCATGGGCACGCGTACGCCGTACTGGCGAAACGCAGGGTCGTCGTCGATGGCGGCGCCAGGCGGCACATGGTCGAAAAAGCCGCCGTGCTCGTCATAACTGAGGATCAGCAAGGTGCGCGCCCAGGCGGGGCCGCGCGACAGGGCCTGGTAGACCTGCGCCACCAGCGCCTGGCCGGCGCGGATGTCGGCCGGCGGGTGGTCGTCGTTTTCAAAGAAATGCGGATCGATCCAGCTGACCGAGGGCAAGGCGCCCGCCAGCGCATCGCCGATGAAGCCATAGCGGCGCGCGCTCGATCCGAACGGTTCGTACAGCTCGGACGAACGGTAATGGTCGTCCGTCAGCGCCAGGCTCCAGGGCTTCCAGGCGGAATAAAATTTCCAGCTGACCTGGGCGCGGTCCAGGTGGCGCACGAAGGATTTGTTCGTGTACAGGGGCACGCGCTTGCTGTCGCGGCTGCCGGCCGCCTTGCCGCTGATCGCATACAGGCGGTTGGGCCAGGTGGCGCCAGGAACGGAGCTGTAGCAGCGGTCGCAAACGCAGAACTGCTGCGCCAGAAAATCGTACATGGGCAAGTCGGCCCCATTGTAATAGCCCATTACCAGGTCGATGTCGGGGTCGCCCGGATGCGTTTGCGCATAGTCGTCGACAAAGCCGCCATTATTATTTTGCAATTGCTGCGCCACCGACGTGCCCGTATGCGACGGGTCTTGCTGCGGGCCAAAGGCCGTGCGCCGCAAATGGTGCACGGGATAGCGGACACCCGCATGCACGTTGGCATGGCTGGCCTGCAAGCCATCGATATCGGCGCGCCCGCCTTCCAGGCTCAGGTAGCCGAGCATGTGGTCAAAGGAACGGTTTTCCATCATCAGCACGACGATATGGTCGATGCGCGCCAGGTTACCCAGGCCATGCGCATCAAAAGCACCCTCACCAGCTGCGGCAGCAATCATCGGAACTCCCCGGCCGCGCACACGGTCGCAGCGACCCTGGTTCGACCAGGCCAGGCCAGTATGGTTCAGCTATGGGGCCCCGGCCTTGATGCACAACAACTCAATACGGCACGCGGTAGCGGTAGCCCTTGAAACTGAAGATGGCCGCTTTCGGCTGCAATTTTTCCAGCACCAGGCCGGGCGCCAGTTCCTCGCCTTCGTGGCGCAGGACCTTGTCAATCAGCAACAGGCGGTCCGCCGGATTCTTCGAATAGATATAGCCGCCGATGGCGACCGGGGGGATTTGCCGCTGTATCGGCTCGGGCAGGTCGCGCATGCCGGGCACGGCATCTTCGGCTGCCGGCGGGGGCACGGCCGGAGCCGGAGCCGGGACGACGGGAAGCGTCTGGCCTGGCGTTTCCTGCTTCGGTTCCGCCACAGGCCTGGCATGGTGCACGGGCGCGGCCGTGGCCGCTGGCGGCACGGGCGTGACTTGCGTGACGGGGGCCGGCGCGGATACAGGGACAGGTACAGGGACTGCCGGCGGGACGATTGCTGGCAGCGGCGCGGGCACAGCCTGGGCCAGCACGGCAGGAGCGGCCGCAGGTGCAGCCGTGCCTGCCTGCCAGGGCTGCCAGAACAGCAGGGCGGCGGCCACGGCCACCGTCACGCCGCCCAGCGCCAGCCAGACGGGCGCGCGCCGCCCAGCGCCGGACGCGGCCGCATCGTGCAGCTGCACTTGCGGTGCGTGGATCGAGGGCAACTCGCCCAGTTGGCGCTCGGCCTGCGATTTTTTCAGTGCTTCAAGTATGTAGGACATCTTTATTTCCCCGCCACCATCGCCGTCGCAGCGGGCGCCGCCACGGCAGGAGCCGCGCTGCTCAGGCGCGGCTCCGCATTGTCACCCAGCTGCATCAGGCGTATATATGTTTTCGGGCCCGCCAGGCCATCGGCCCGCAGGCTCTGGCTTTGCTGGAAAGCGCGCAGCTGGCTTTGCATCTCGGCATCGAGCGGCAGATTGGCGGCCGGCGCCGGCAAGCCCCGCTGTTGCGCCAGCCGCTGCGCCAGCCAATCCACGTCGGCGCCGCGCGCGCCCAGCGGGACTTCGTCGCGCCAGCTGCGCGGAGCGCGCCAGAAGGTCGTGAAACTGCCATCGCTGCGCTGCGCGAGCTGGGCCAGCGGCAGGCTTTGCTGTTTGCCATCAAGCATCAAGGTGGCGGTATCATCCTGCAGACGCGTCAACAACGCCAGCTGTTCCGTCCCACCCGCATCGCGCAAGGCCAGCATGGCGGGACGGTCCAGCACGCGCAGCTCGGCGATGCCGCCCCGGCTGTGCAGGCAGCGCAGGCCGGCGCGGGCGCCCGCCTGGCAGGCGTCGCCGGCCGGCAATTGCTCGCCCCACAGGCTGGCCAGGTGGCGCAGCACGGCGTTGCGGTCCGGCACGCTGGCGGTCGCGGGCGCGGGAACAGGTGCGGCAGCGGGCACCGCCGGCGCCACCGCGACGGGTGCTTTCGCCACGGCCACTGTGGCAGGCGTGCGTGGCATGAAATGCCAGGCCAGCGCGGCCGTGACCACGGCCCCGGCCAGCACGCCGCCGGCCACGTGCGGCCAGCGCAAGCCCCGTCCGGCAGCCGGCTTGCCCTCTTCCGCAAACACTTCCTCGGCGGCACGGCGCAATATCTGGCGCGTCACCTGCGGCTGGTTTTCCACGTAAGCGCCCAGCAGCGCGCGGTCGCACAGCAGGTTGATGCGGCGCGGCACCCCCTTGCTCAAGGCATGGATGGGCGCCATCAAACGGGGCGCGAACGGCGTCTGCGCAGTGCTGCCCGCCACGGCCAGGCGGTGGCGGACATAGCTGGCCGTCTCGTCCTCCGTCAGCGAACCGAGGTGATAACGGGCGATCACGCGCTGCGCCAGCTGCTCCAGCTCTGGCCGGGCCAGCATGGCGCGCAATTCCGGCTGGCCGATCAGGATGATCTGCAGCAGCTTGCGCTCGCTCGTCTCCAGATTGGTCAGCAAACGCAACTGCTCCAGCACGGCGGCGGACAGGTTTTGCGCTTCATCGATGATCAGCACATTGTTCTTGCCCTGCGCATGGCTGGCCAGCAGGTGCGCATTGATGGCGTCGACATAGCCTTTCACGCTGGCCACGCCGGGCGCCACGGCGATGCGGAATTCCTCGCAGATCGACAGCAGCAATTCCTCGACGGACAGCTTCGGATTGAAAATATACGCGAGCTGGCAGTTTTCCGGAATCTGCTCCATGAAGCAGCGGCACACGGTCGTCTTGCCGGCGCCGATTTCGCCCGTCAGCAGCACGAAGCCGCCGCCGCTGCCCACGCCATACAGCAAATGCGCCAGCGCTTCGCGGTGGCGTTCGCTCATGAACAGGTAGCGCGGATCGGGCGCGATCGAAAACGGCGATTGCTTGAGCTGGAAATAATGCGTGTACATGGAGACCCTGCGGATGAAACGATCAAAATGCGCGGCGGCAAGCCGAGACCCTCAGCGGGTGCGGGCGGGCGGCAACGGCTTGTATTTGGCGCAATAGACTTTCGCCTTGCTACGGAAGTAGACGATTTTACTGCCAGGCATTGAACCACGGACAGGAAAGGCAGAATTGTCGAGTTTATTGAAGCGCAGGCCCGAGGCGCCGCGGATGGCCGGCTCCAGCTTTTCCGGCGCCGCGTCCGCCACCACGCCCATGAAGACGAGGGGACTGGTGTCGTCGCTGACGATCACGTCGGTAATCGGCGCGCCCCACAAGGTGGCGTCCGTGCGGAACCAGTAGGCGCCCCCTTCATGCTTGTAGGCGGGGCCGAAGGCCGTCAGCAAATACGCATAAAAAGCTTTGTTGTCGATCTGGTCGATGCACAGCACGGCATTGCCCACCACCTGCCCGAACGTGGACGGCGCCGGCTTTTGCTGCGCCAGCACGCCGGACACGGGCAGGCCAACGGCCAGCAGGGCGAACGCCGCCAGCAGGGCCGGCGCACGCCACGGGCGCGTCAATGAACGGCGCACGCGCATGATCAGCGCTTGCGCTCTTCTTTCTTGACCTTCTTGGCTTCCTTCTTTTCCTTCATGGTCTTGGCCGGTTCTTTCTTGGCTTCTTTCTTGCTGTCCTGTGCCTTGCTCATCATCTACTCCATGCCTGGGCGGAAATGCCTGGGCCATTATGACACTCCCCCATGAAAATGCCACGTCATTTCCCCTATGCAATAGACAGACCGCACCCGGCAAGCACAGGCAGCGCATGCACTTATTTGCAAAAAGACGTTTGCATTTTTGTTTTATTATGTTTTAATACACGAAATTTATAAATAGATATCATTCCGGTGCACTATAAGCAACGCCGGAAAGCATACAAACTGGGGACAGGACATGGGCCGGCATACGGCGGGACCATGTGTAATCGATTGACAGCCCTCGGCGGAAATAAAGAATATGATGAGAACAATGATCTTGCTGGGCGCGGCCCTGTCGCTCTGGACCGCTGGAAGCACGCATGCGGCGGGCACGGCGCCGGTTCAGAAGGCCAGCTACCAGGTGGCACCCGCCACCCTGGCCACGCGCCTGGCCAGTTTCCAGTCGCAAGACGCCAGCCTGCACGCCCCCGCTTCGCATGAACCGGGCACACATTCGCTGCTGCTGGTCACCATCGTGCTGCTGAGCCTGCGCATGCGCGCCAGAGCCACCACCAGCAGCGAAAAATTCAGTAACTGACGTGAAAACGGCCGCGCAAGGCGGCCGTTCCACTCACACGTCAGCGTACGATCAGTGCAGGCACAGACGGCGGCGCGTCTTTTCGATCAGCGCCGCATCGTAGGGATACAGGTTCTCGATAAAGAACAATTCCGTTTCCGCCTCATCTTCCAGGCACATTTCGATCATGACCGGGCCATCGCTTTCGCGGCCCAGGAAATCCTTCGGCCAGCGGTTCTTGCGGTGCGTGCGCATCATTTCCATGCCCAGCGCGGCCAGCGGCGCCGACACACCGGCGGCCAGCGCCTCTTGCTGCCAGTCGTCCCAGTACTCGCTCTTTGCTGCCTTGTCGTTCATCATGCTCTTCCAACTCAGGTGTAAAAGCCGGACTTTACTCTTCATGGCGCCCCTTGCCAAGCATGCATGCAAGCAATACCGCATCGCCAACAACAGACCAGTTGGAAAAAATTGGCATTAAACAAGGCCAATTTCAATACCATTCACGAAACACAAAAACTCCTTTATTAACAATCGCTTGCAATCACACCCTCGGGCATGGCGCGTCATCGCGCAACGCATTTGTTAATACCACTTAAATACCTGTTGACAAGCCATCGGGGCGACAATATAGTGCCTTCAGCTTTTTCGCCGCCCGACAAATAAAAGAACCGAGACAGGCGCACTCAACCAAATGCGGGACTGCACAACATGATCGAATACATAATCGGCGTCGACGGCGGGGGAAGCGGTACCCGCGTACGCCTGGCGCGCCTCGACGGCCAGGAACTGGCACAGGGTCAAAGCGGCCCATCCGGCCTGGGACTGGGCATCGAACGGGCGTGGACCTCCGTGGCGCATGCCGTCACCCTGGCCTTCCGCACGGCCGGCCTGGAACAACCCTCCTTGCAGCGCATGGCCATCGGCCTGGGCCTGGCCGGCGTGCACAACAAGCAGTGGGCCGCCAGCTTCGTCGAACACAATCCCGGCTATGCCGCAGTCGCACTCGAATCGGATGCCCTGACCACACTGCTGGGCGCGCATGCGGGCCAGCCGGGCGCCATCGTTGCCATCGGCACAGGCAGCGTGGGCGAAGTGCTGCACGCGGACGGCAGCCGCCATGAAGTGGGCGGCTGGGGATTCCCTTCCGGCGACGAAGCGGGCGGCGCCTGGATCGGCATGCGCGCCATCAACCATGCGCAGCAAGTGGTCGACGGCCGCGTGCCCGGTAGCGCCTTCGCCACGGCCGTCATCGACGCCTGCGGCGGCCAGCGCGACGCCATGCAAGTGTGGCTGGCCGCCGCCAGCCAGACCAATTTCGCGCAACTGGCGCGGCTGGTGCTCGAACACGCGGCCAGCAATGCCGTGGCGCGCAGCATCCTGACCGACGCGGGCCAGCAGATCGCCCTCATCGCCAGGGCGCTCGATCCGGCCGGCGCCTTGCCCGTGGCACTGTGCGGCGGCCTGGCGGCGCCCTTGTCGAGCTACCTGCCGGCGGAACTGTTGCAACTGGTCGTGCCGGCACAGGGCGACTCGGCCGCGGGCGGTCTGCGCCTGATACGCAAGCACTTGCAGGAGCAATGACCATGCTGGCCAAACTGTCCGCCTTCAAACCGAATCCCGCCAGCGACACGCCGCTCTATATGCAGCTGGCGAACATGCTGTCGGACGGCATCGCCAGCGGCGACTGGCGCGCCAACCAGGCCTTGCCTTCCGAGCGCGTGCTGTCGGAGCTCCTCGAAATTTCGCGCGTGACGGCGCGCAAGGCCATCGACATGCTGTGCGACCGGGGCATGCTGACGCGCAAGCGCGGCTCGGGCACCTACATCACGCCCAAGCTGGAACAGCCGCTGTCGCGCCTGACGAGCTTTTCGGAAGAATTGCGCCAGCGGGGCTTCACGGCCGGCTCGCGCTGGCTGCAGCGCGACATCGGCTCGGCCGCGCCGCTGGAACTGCTGTCGCTGGGACTGTCGCCGCACATGCCGGTGGCGCGCCTGCGCCGCCTGCGCACGGCCGACGAAGTGGTGATGGCGATCGAGACGACCACCATCCCCGCGCTGTACATGCCGGACCCGCAGCAGGTGACCGATTCGCTGTACGGCTACCTGGAGTCGCGCGGCACCATCCCGATGCGCGCGCTGCAGCATATCCGCGCCGTCAACGCCACGGCGGAACAGGCCAAGCTGGCCAATATCAAGACGGGTGAAGCCATGCTGCACATCACCCGTGTCAGTTATCTCGACAACGGCGCAGCGGTGGAACTGACCCACTCGTATTGCCGCAGTGATTATTATGAATTCGTAGCGGAGTCGCGCAGATGAGCAGCACTATCAAAGGCAATATCCTTACCCCCGGCGGCTGGATCCACGGCGCCATCGCCTTCGGCGAAAAAGTCGACAGCATCACCGGCGATTCCGTCCACCCGTCGGGCAACAGCGACGACTATATTCTGCCCGGCTTCATCGACCTGCACGTGCACGGCGGCGCCGGCAAGGACATCATGGAAGGCGGCGAAGCCGTCTACACCATCGCGGCCATCCATGCGCGCCACGGCACCACCAGCCTGCTGGCGACCACCATGACGGCGCCGCCGGAAGACATCGACATGGCCTTGACGGCCATCGGCATCGCCGCCAGGCACCGCCGCCCGAACACGGCGCGCGTGCTGGGCGCCCACCTGGAAGGCCCGTACATCAATTCCGGCAAGCTCGGGGCGCAGCCGAACTACGCGCGCGCCGCCACGCTGGCGGAAATCGAGCGCCTGCAAACCCTGGCCAAGCTGCGCGTCATCACCGTGGCGCCGGAAATCGCCGGCCACCTGGAGCTGGTGCGCGCCCTGGCCGACGCCGGCGTGCGCGTGCAGATCGGCCACACGCTGGGTTCCTATGAAGACGGCGTGGCCGCGCTGGAACACGGCGCCATGGGTTTTACGCACCTGTTCAACGCCATGAGCGGCTTGCATCACCGCGAGCCGGGCATGGTCGGCGCCGCCCTGGCGCACGCCGAATACGCGGAACTGATCCCCGACCTGCTGCACGTGCATCCGGGCGCCATCAAGGTGGCCCTGCGCGCCATCCCGCGCCTGTACTGCGTCACCGATTCGACCGCCGCCACCGGCATGCCGGACGGCGAATACATGCTGGGCCGCCACGCCGTGCAGAAATGCATGGGCGGCGTGCGCCTGCCCGACGGCACGCTGGCGGGCAGCACCCTGACCCTGGACCAGGCGCTGCGCAACCTGGTGGGACTGGGACTGGACCTGGCCGACGCGTCCAAGCGCGTGTCGACCAACGCCGCCGATTACCTGGGCCTGGAAGAACGCGGCCGGCTGGCCCCCGGCACTTACGCCGATCTGGTGGTACTCGATCGCGATCTCAAACTCAAAGCTGTGTATATAGAAGGAGAAATCTGTGACCTCAATGATGCTTAAAGAAGCCGTTTCCGCCGCCGAATGCGTCGCCCTGCAACTGGCCAGCGACACGGAACGCTACGCGGAACTGGGCCGCAAATTGAGGAGCACCTCGTTCTCGACCGCGCTGACCATCGCGCGCGGCAGCTCCGACCACGCCTGCAACTACGTCGCCTACCTGATCATGGCGCGCCTGGGCCGCGTCGTGGCATCCCTGCCGATGTCGCTGGTCACGCTGAACAAATCGCCGCTGGTGACGCGCGATACACTGGCCATCTCGATCTCGCAATCGGGCCAGAGCCCGGACGTGGTCGAACCGATCCGCTACTTCCGCGATGGCGGCGCCACCACCGTGGCCCTCGTCAACGACATCGATTCGCCGCTGGCGCACGCCGCCGAATGGGCCATGCCCCTGCGCGCCGGCAAGGAACAGAGCGTCGCCGCCACCAAGAGCTTCATCACCAGCCTGGTCGCCGGTGCGCGCATGGTGGCCCAGTGGCAGAACGACCCTGAGCTGCTGGGAGGGCTGGAAGCGCTGCCCGAAGCGCTGCTCGAAGCGACCCGCGTCGACTGGTCGCCCGCCATCGACGTGCTGGCGCCGGCCCGCAACATCATGGTCGTCGGACGCGGCATCAGCTTCCCCGTGGCGCTGGAGTCGGCCCTGAAATTCAAGGAAACCTCGGCCCTGCAGGCCGAAGCCTTCAGCGGCGCCGAAATCAAGCACGGCCCGATGGCCCTGATCGAAGACGGCTACCCGCTGCTGATTTTCGCCACGCGCGGCCCGACCCAGGCCGGCCTGCTGCAGCTGGCCACTGAAATGCGCGGCCGCGGCGCCAAGGTCCTGCTGGCGGCACCCGCCGACGTGGCCGAACGCGACCTGACCCTGCCCGTGGCGGCCACGCCCGATCTCGACCCGATCGTCGCCATCCAGTCCTTCTATGTGATGGCGGCAAAACTGTCGGCCGCGCGCGGCATGGACCCGGATGCGCCGCGCCACTTGAGCAAAGTAACAAAAACAAACTAAGCAATACCCAACCCGAAAGCGAAGACTGGGGTCGGACCCTGAGGGTCCGACCCCGGCACTTGCGGGGCCACTGGCAGGGATAATAATAATGATCAAGAGACTGTTGGCAGTGTTTGCCTGCGCGGGCCTGCTCGCGCCGCAGGCATGGGCTGCCGAGAAAATCGAATTCTGGACCTTCAGCATGAAGCCCAAGTTCACGCCGTATTTCAATGCGGTGGTGGCGCGCTATGAGGCGCAGAATCCCGGTGTCAAAATCGAATGGATCGACTTCCCGTGGGACGTCATCCAGACCAAGCTGGTCACGCGCATCGTGGCCGGCACGCCGCCCGCCCTGGTCAGCCTGAACGTGCCCTGGGCCGACGAATTTGCGCGCGACGGCTTGCTCACACAAGTCGATGGCCTGATCGCGCCTGCGCGCGCCAGCTACATTCCCAGCGCCCTGGACGACTTGCGCTTCAAGGGCCGCACCTACGGTTTTCCCATGTACAGCAATGTCGCGGTGATCGCCTTCAATACCGCCATTTTCAAGCAGGCCGGGCTCACGCGCGGCCCCGCCAGCCTCGATGAACAACTGGCGTTCGCGCGCCAGATCGCGCAACGCACGGGCAAGGCCGGCATCGCCCCCGCCCTCTCGAAGATCGACGGCCTGTTCATGCAGCAGGGCCTGGCCGTCATCACCGACAACCGCGCCGTCTTCAATTCGCCGCAGCATGTGACGCTGGTGCAGAAACTGGCCGACACCTACAAGGTCGGCGGCCTGCTGAAGGAAAGCCTGTTCGCCGAAGACAATTTCCCCGCCGTGATCGACGCCTACAAGGGCGGCCGCCTGGGCATGCTGCTGGCGCCGCCCACGGCCATGCAGCGCATCCGCGGCGACGCGAAAGACATCTACGCCATCACCGACGTGGCGCCTGCGCCGCTGGGCCCCACCGGCATCGCCGATGGCGGCTGGCTCGTGCACTTCGCCATCCCGAAAGGCGTGCCGGCGCGCCAGCTGCCCTCGGTGGGCAAGTTCGCGCGCTTCCTGACGAACGACGAAAACCAGCTGGCCTTCGCGCGCCAGGCCAGCGTCTTCCCCACCACCGTCAAGGCGGCGGCCGACCCGTTTTTTCTGTCCACGCCGAAAAATGCGGGCGCGGCCGAAAAGGCCGTGGCCGCCGGCGCCCTGTCGATGGGCCACTCGCGCACGCTGTACGTGGCCGGCATCGACGACTACGACGAACTGCGCCGCTCGCTGGTGAAGGCCGTCGAGGCGGGCGTGACGGGCAAGCAGGACGTGAAGCAGGCGCTGGACCAGGCCGTCGCCATCTGGAACCGCAAGCTGGCCACCCTGCCGCGCCACTGAGGACACCATGAAACTCGCCCACCGCCATACCGTGCAAGCCTGGCTGTTCCTCGCCCCGGCCCTGCTGCTGCTGGCCGCCTTTTCCTTCTGGCCCGTCGGCTACGGCTCCGTGCTGGCCTTCACCGACTACAGCCTGATACGCGAGACGCGCTTCGTCGGCCTCGACAACTTCCGCTACATCTTCAACAACGAGATGTTCGTCTCGGGCCTGAAGAATTCGCTGATGTTTTTGCTGATGGTGCCCTTCGTGCAGGTGGGCGCCATCACGCTGGCCGTGCTGGTGAACAACCGCCTGCCCGGCATCCGTTTATTCCGCGCCGCCTTCTACGTGCCCGTGGTGACGACCGTGTCCGTGGTCGGCATCATGTGGGGCTTCATGTTCCACGAACAGGGCGCGCTCAATTACGTGATGATGACGTTGAAACTGGTGAACGCGCCCGTGGGCTGGCTGTCGAACGACAGTCTGGCCCTGTTTGCCGTGATGTTCGTCACCCTGTGGCGGGGCCTGGGCTGGTACATGGTGATGTACCTCGCGGCCCTGCAATCGATTCCGTCGGACATGCAGGAAGCGGCCATGCTCGACGGCGCCAACCGCTGGCAGCGCTTCTGGAAGATCACGGTGCCGATGCTGCGCCCGACCATCATGCTGTGCTCCATCCTGTCCGTGCTGGCGGCCTTGAAGGCGTACCAGGAAGTCGACGTGCTGACCCAGGGCGGCCCGATGAATTCCACCTTCACGGCGCTGTATTACGCGTATGACCAGGGCCTCAAGCACTTGAAGCTGCCGCGCGCGCTGGCGGCCAGCTTCGTCGTCTCGCTGTTTTGCATCGCCATCGCCCTGCTGTGCCTGCGCTATCTGAAACCGAAGCACCGCTGACAGGGCAATGACCATGACAACCCGTTCCCGCCACCTGAAAAAGCGCCTGCACATACTGGGCCACTATGCCGTGCTGTGCGCGATCGCCATCGTCTGCGTCTTCCCGTTCTGGTGGACCCTCGTGACGGCCATTTCCACGCAAGGCAATATCTTCGCCTTCCCGCCCACCTTCTGGCCGCAGGCGCCGTCGTTCGAGAACTTCATCGAAGTGTTCAACGCGATTCCCATCTGGTCGTTCTTCAAGAACTCCGTGCTGATCGCCGTGTTTACCGTGTTCTGGAAACTGCTGCTGTGTTCCCTGGCCGCGTATCCGCTGGCGCGCCTGAAATTCCGTGGCCGCAAACTCGTGTTCGGCCTGATCCTGGCCACCCTGGTGCTGCCGTCCGAGGTGAACTTCCTCGTCAACTTCATCACCATCACGCAAATGAGCCTGGTCGACACCTACACGGGCGTGATCCTGCCCAACGTGGTGACGGCCGTGGCCATCTTGCTGCTCAAGCAGGCGTTCGAGGAAGTGCCGCAAGACCTGATCGACGCGGCGAGGGTCGATGGCGCGTCCGAGTGGGTCATCTTCAGCCGCATCATGCTGCCCCTGATTACGCCATGGCTGGCCACCGTCGGCATCCTGACGGCCGTCGAATCGTGGAACGAGTACATCTGGCCTTCCATCGTCATGAGCAAGCCCGATGAATTCCCCCTGTCGGTGGGCGTGCTGTATTTGCGCGGCACCTTCGGCAGCAGCACGCGCGTGATCGCGGCCGGCACATTGATCACCATCGTGCCGACCCTGCTCGCCTTCCTGTTTACCCAACGCTTCTTCATGCGCGGCATGGACGGCGCAGTCAAATGAAAACGTCTCTCGATAAGGAAGCCTCCATGCACGACACGCGCATCAGCACCAACATCAACATCAACAAAAAAGTACGCAGCCCGATCAGCTGGGTGCCCACCTTGTACTTCGCCCAGGGCTTGCCGTTCTACGCCGTGGCCCTGGTGGCCGGCCTGATGTTCAAGAGCATGGGCGTGCCGAACGACCAGATCGCCCGCTGGACTGGCCTGATCGGCTTTGCCTGGGTCTTCAAGTCGCTGTGGAGCCCCTTCCTGGAACTGGCGTCGAGCAAGAAGACCATGGTGGTGCTGTTCCAGTTCCTCGGCGGCCTGAGCCTGGGCCTGATCGCGCTGGCCCTGCAGACGCCGCTGTGGTTTGCCGCCTGCGTCGCCGTGCTGTTCGTCGCCGCGCTGGCATCGTCCACGCACGACATCGTCTGCGACGGCCTGTACATCGCCAGCCTGTCGGACAAGCAGCAGGCGGCCTACGCGGGCTGGCAAGGCGCCTTCTTCAACGCGGGCAAATTCATCTCGCTGGGCGGCCTGGTGATCCTGGCCGGCTACCTGGAGAAAAAGATCGGCATCCAGCCGGCATGGTCGGTCATCTTCCTGATCATCGGCGCCATGATGCTGTCGCTGGCCGCCTACCACCTGTGGGCGCTGCCGCAGGTGCGCAACGCGGCCGTGGCCGACAAGAGCGTGGCCGGCATCAGCCGCACCCTGTGGGACGTGCTGGTGGACTTCCTGAAAAAACCCGGCATCTGGGGCATGATCGCCTTCATCATCCTGTTCCGCGCGGGCGAGGCGCAAGTGCAGACCATCGGCCCGCTGTTCCTGCGCGAAGCGCGCGAGCTTGGCGGCCTGGGCCTGTCGACGACGGAAGTGGGCGCCGTGTACGGCACGGCCGGCACCGTGGCCTTTTTGCTGGGCAGCATAGGCGGCGGCTACTTCACGTCGTGGCTGGGCCTCAAGCGCGCCATGTTTTTCCTGATCCTGGCCATGAACTTGCCGAACCTGGTTTTCTACTACCTGAGCCACAGCATGCCGACCGACCTGACCCTGATCACGGCCGCGCTCAGCGTGGAGATGTTCGGCTATGGCTTCGGCTTCGTCGGCCTGATCCTGTTCATGATGCAGGTGGTTTCTGTCGGCAAGTACCAGACGGCCCACTATGCGTTCGCCACCGGCGTGATGCAGCTGGGCTTCGTGCTGTTCAAGATGATCAGCGGCGATATCCAGACGGCGCTTGGCTACAAGACCTTTTTCCTGTGGGTGCTGGTGTCGGCCGTGCCCGTATTGATCCTGTCGCGCTTCATGCGCATCGGCCCGAAGGATACCTCCGACCCGTCTGACGCCGGCGCCACGTCCGCGCCGGCCAGCGCCAGCTAGGAATCGCACAACCCATGGCACACATCGCTTTAAAGAATATCGTCAAGCTGTACGACGACAAGCACCCCGTCATCCACGGCATCGACCTCGATATCCGCGACGGTGAATTCGTCGTCTTCGTGGGGCCGTCCGGCTGCGGCAAATCGACCCTGCTGCGCATGATCGCCGGGCTGGAAGACATCACGGACGGCGAGCTGCATATCGGCGGCCAGCTGGCCAACGATATCGCGCCGGCCGAGCGGGGCCTGGCCATGGTGTTCCAGAGCTACGCCCTGTATCCGCACATGACGGTGTACGAGAACATGGCCTTCGCCCTCTCCCTGGCCGGACATAAAAAGGCCGAGGTGCGCGCCGCCGTCGAGCGCGCGGCCGACATCCTGCAGATCACGCCACTGTTGAAACGCAAGCCGAAGGACCTGTCGGGCGGCCAGCGCCAGCGCGTGGCCATCGGCCGCGCCATCGTGCGCAAGCCCAAGGTCTTCCTGTTCGACGAACCGCTGTCGAACCTCGATGCCTCGCTGCGCGTGCAGATGCGCGTGGAAATTTCGCGCCTGCACCAGGAATTGAAGACGACCATGATCTACGTCACGCACGACCAGGTCGAAGCCATGACCCTGGGCGAGCGCATCGTCGTCTTCAACGGCGGGCGCATCGAGCAGGTGGGCAGTCCGCACGAGTTGTATAACAATCCCGGCAACCTGTTCGTCGCCGGCTTCCTCGGCGCGCCGAAGATGAACTTCATCGCCTGCGAGGCCGTCGCCTGCGGCCCCGGCTCGGTGGCAGTGCGCCTGCCTGGCGGCGCCGTGATCGACATCGAGGCGCAAGGTGACGCTGTGGCGCCGGGCAACCAGCTGACCCTGGGCGTGCGGGCCGAGCATGTCAGCCTGCAGGATGGGGCAACGGCGAACAACAACGTCGTCGACGCCACCGTCAGCCATGTCGAATACCTGGGCGACGTGGCCATCGTTTACGCCAGCATGCGGGGCGTGACCGAGATGCTGGCCGTCAAGCTGCCGGCCGAGGAAGGCTTGCGCCAGGCGGGCGACGCCATGCGCCTGCATCTGCCGCCGCAGCGCTGCCTGCTGTTCGATGCCAAAGGGCAAGCCCTGGCGCGCACGTTTGGCGCTCCAGCCCAGCCGTTTATGTGACAATAGCCGTTGTTTACCATGCTGCCGCCCTTTGACTTGTGCGGTCAGGATGGCAGAATACGTGTTTTTTTAGATTCCCTGCCCCCGGCAAATGCCGCCGCACCCTGTTGCGGCAACCAGTACCGGAGCGTATTTTTGTTATTGATTGAAGGATAACCCATGTCCCAATTCCGTCTTGCCCGTCTTAGCTTGCTCCTGGCCGCCATCGGCCTCAATGTCCTGCCAGCCCTGTCGCACGCGCAGGATGCCAAGCCAGCCGCTGCTGCCGCTGCCGCGCCGGCCGATTCGGTACGTCCTGAAGTGTTCAAGCTGCTCGATCCGGTTGCCGTGAAGGCATCGATGGATGCGAAAAACTACGCCGACGTACAAAGCCGCATCGACCAGGCTGCCGCCATTCCCGCCCTGACGCCGTATGAAACGTTCGTGCTGAACCGCCTGCGCGTGGCGCTGGCCTCGACCACCAACAATGCACCGATGGCCATGACGGCGCTGGAAGCGGTCATCGAATCGGGCAAACTGGACAAGAAAGCCCAGGGCGACTTCATCCAGGCGCTGGCCAACTACCACTACAACGCCAAGGATTATCCGAACGCCATCAAGTGGTTCACCCGTTACCAAACGGAAACAGGCGACGTGACCACCATGCGCCCGTACATCATCCGCGCCTACTACTTCAGCAATGATTTCGCGCGCGCGAAACAGGAACTGATGGCCGACCTGACGGCCAAGCAGCAAGCGGGCAAAACGCCGACCATCGAAGAATTGCAATTGCTGGCCAACACGGGTTCGAAAAGCAAGGACCCGGCCACCTACCTGGTCGCCATGGAAAACCTGGTGCGCTACTACCCGTCGGATGACTACTGGAGCGATCTGCTGAGCCGCACGCAAGGCAAGGCCGGCTATTCCGACCGCTTCGCGCTCGACGTGCTGCGCCTGCAATTCAAGGCCGTGGGCACCATGCCGCCGCAAGATTACAGCGACATGGCTGAAATCGCTCTGCAGAACGCCTTCCCGACGGAAGCGAAAAAAGTGCTGGACGCGGGCTTTGCCAAAGGCGTACTGGGCACGGGCGCGAATGCCGCCAAGCACAAGAAACTGCGCGACCAGGCCAACAAGGCTGCCGCCGACGATGCGAAGAACATCGCCAGCGGCGAAGCGTCGGCCATGAAGAGCAAGGATGGCACGGGCTTGATCAACCTCGGCTACGCCTTCGTGACGATGGACCAGTTCGACAAAGGTATCGACCTGATCCAGAAAGGCATCGCCAAGGGCGGCCTGAAGCGTCCTGAAGACGCCAAGCTGCGCCTCGGTTATTCCTACGCCATGGCTGGCAAGAAAGATGACGCCATCAAGGTCCTGGAAACGGTCAAGGGCGGCGACGGCGTGGGCGACCTGGCACGCTACTGGATCCTGTGGCTGAACCGTCCTGCCACGGCAACGGCGGCACCGGCAGCAGCGGCACAGTAATTCCCGTTCCCGCCAGCATGCGCAAGGCAGTTCCCGGCTCACGCCGGGGCTGCTTTTTTTTCGACCTTTTTTCATTCACACCCATGCCGCCAGCCACCGCTCCCGCACCTGCACCTGAACGATTGACCAGCCTGGACGCGTTCCGCGGCTGCGTGATCGTCGTCATGATCTGGGTCAACTATCTGGCCGGCATGCCCGGCATCGCCTGGTGGCTCGAGCATGCGGGTCCTCGCGCCGACGGCATCACCTTGCCCGACCTGGTCTTTCCCGGCTTCCTGTTCATGGTCGGCATGGCCATACCGCTGGCCTTGCAGCGCCATTGCGGCCACGTCACGCCCACCCTGCTGGGACGCCTGCTGTGGCGCTCCGCCAGCCTGATGCTGGCCGGCGTGGTGCTGGCGAATGCCTACCGCTACGATGCGCAGGCGGCGCCGCTGCCGCACGCCCTGTATTTCCTGCTGTTTTACGTGGCCATGATGCTGCTGTGGCGCCAGGGCGCGGGCAAGCTGGAGCTGGCCGTGGGCGGCGCGCTGATGCTGTTCCTGCTGGCGACGTTCCGCGGAGAGCTGAACAGCGAATTTTCCAGCACCTGGCTGCAGCCGTCCTGGTGGGGCATCCTCGGCATGATAGGCTGGTCCTACCTGCTGTGCAGCCTGCTGTACCTGGGGTGCCGGGGCAGCGGCACGGCCCTGATGGGCATGTTCGCCCTGCTGCTCATGCTGTACATGGGCGGCATGGCGGGCAGCCTCGATTTCCTGCCGGCAGGCGTCAACGCCTTCGTCAACGTGCCGCAGGTGCTCGGTTCGACGGCCGCCAATGTACTGGCCGGCACCGTGGTGGGCCAGCTGTTCCTGCGCGGCGCGGCCCTGCGCCATGGGCAGCGCATCCGCTTCATGGCGTGGTTCGCGCTGGGACTGTTCGCTGCCGGCCTGCTGCTGCGGCCGTATCACCACATCAACAAGATCGCGGCGACGGAATCCTACACGCTCGTGTGCAGCGCTCTCATCCTGGCCTTGTTCCTCGTGTTTTATATCGTCATCGACGTGTGGCGCTGGCGCGCCTGGGCCGTGGTGCTCGTGCCGGCCGGCACCAATGCCCTGTTCGCCTACATCGTGCCCGACCTGTGGCAGCAGCTAGCGGCCGTGCTGCACCTGCCGTCTTTCTGGTGGCCGTATTGGGCAACGGGCGGCGCGGCCGGCCTGTGGAATGCCGCCGCCGTCACCGCCCTGATGCTGTTCTTCACTGCCCTGGCCACGCGTTACGGGCTGAAATTAAAATTTTAGACCTTGATGTAGATCTTGCGCTTGTCCATGGCGTAGGCAATCAGCCAGCACAGCAGCATGAAGCTGACGGCAAACAGCAGCGAGCCCACGCGCGCCGGCGCCCAGCCCGTAAACCAGTGCTGGTACAGCCACTGGTACAGGTTGCCGCCGCCGATGCGCACGGTAAACGCGATGATCACCAGCACTTCCGACACCAGGTAGATGAACAGGGTGTTCTTGCCGAAGACCTCAAAAAAATACGTCCAGCCCGTGATCTTGCGCACGTCAATGATGAACATCAGCAGCGCCAGCAGCAGCAAGTCCAGGCCGATGCCGAGCATCACATAAGAGCTGGTCCACAGCTTCTTGTTGATAGGCAAAACTTCGTTCCAGCACAGGGCCACGGCCACGCACATGACGCCGGCCACGGCCAGCCGAACCAGGCTGGAACGCCATTGCGCCGGCGCCGCCTGGCGCACGAAGCTGCCCGCCAGGTAGCCGGCAATCACATTGACGATGGACGGCAAGGTGCCGAGGATACCTTCCGGGTCGAAGGCGATGCCTTCGCCGTGGTACAAATGGCTGTCGCCCAGCAGGAACAGGTCGAGCTTGGCCGGCGCATTGCCGTGCAGGCTGTAGTCGCCAAAACAGGCCAGGATGGCCCAGTAGCCGAGCAAGGCGCAGGCGCTGAAGACGAGCGCGCCGCGCGTCTTCCCGTAATGGAGGATCAGGGCGGCGGCCAGATAGCACACGGCGATACGCTGCAGCACACCGGGAATACGCGTGTGCGACAACGGCGACCAGGCGAACTGGCCCGCATCGTCGATCTTGAAGAAGGGAAACCAGTACAGCAAAAAGCCGAGCAAGAAGATCAGCGCGCTGCGCTTGCACAGCCGGGCCAGCACGGCGCCGTGTCCCAGGTGTTCATACTTGCCCAGCGCAAACGCCAACGCATTGCCGACGACAAACAAAAAGCTGGGAAAGACCAGGTCCGTGAGGGTAAATCCATGCCATTCGGCATGCAGGAAAGGCGCATACACGGCGCCCCAGTCGCCAGGCGTATTGACGACGATCATCAGGGCGACGGTCAAGCCGCGCAGGACGTCGAGGGCGAGGTAGCGTTGGCTCATGGCTGCGCCCCCTGCAGGACAGGTGCCAGGGCCGTGCCCAGCGCATGCTGCGCGTCGCCGCTCAATTCCCAGAACATGCCACCGCGCAAGCCCTTGTCGCGGATATAGCGTACTTTATGGGACACCGACTGCGCATCTTCATAGCTGATGAAGACGCCGCTGTCACGGTTGTACAGATACGGTACTTGCGACGCCGCATTCCAATGGCGCTGGAAGCCCCGCGCGCCCTTGCCATCGGCCAGGTAGCCGTGCTCGAGCAGATGCCGGTACGTGAAGGTCGGCGTACCGGCATTGCCGCTGGCCGCGCCCTGGCAAAGCTGGTACAGGCCATCGCCCCGGGGACCGGCGGCGCACTGCTTCCAGCCATAGCCATAGAAAGGCACGCCCAGGACAAGTTTGCTTGCAGGCACGCCGGCGCGCAGGAAGCGCGTCACGGTAGCGTCCGCATACAGGGCCTTGTCGCGCTGCGGATCCGCCGGGTCCGCGTACAGAGGCGCCAGCTGGCCACTCTCGGCATCCCACACGCCGCGGTAGTCATACGTCATCAGGTTGATCCAGTCCAGCTGCGCCGCGAGGCGGGCCATCCAGCCGGACGCGGCATCGCTGTCGTCGGTCAGGCTGGCATGCGCACCGGCGGCGATGGTGATCAGGTAATGGCGGCCGGCAGCCAGCTTGCCCGCCTGGTCGAACGCGCTGCGCAGTTCGCTGGCCAGGCGCACATAGTTTTCCTTGTCGCCGCTGCGGTGGCAGACCCTGCCTTCGATACAGGGAATGCCTCCCGTGGCCGGATGTTCCCAGTCGATATCGACGCCATCAAGGCCATGCCGGCGCACCAGCTCCAGCGCGGAAGCGATAAACGCCTGGCGCGCGGCCGGCGTGGCGGCCACGTCCGAAAAGCGGTTCGACCAGATCCAGCCGCCCACCGACAGCAGGACGCGCAGCCGTGGATGACTTTGCTTGAGCGCATTGAGCTTGCGCAAGTTGTCGGCATCGGCTTGCGGTGCCGGCAGCACGATGCTGCCGTTGGCCGGCCGGGACGGCTGGCCCTGCGCATCGAGGCAGGCGCTCACGCCGCCGCCCTCGGGCGCGGGGTTGCCGTGTTCGCCATCCCAGCAAATGTCGGCGAACGCGTACTGGATCAGGCTGACATTACCGGCGCGAATATTGTGCTCGTTAACGGGAAAATCGGCCGATTTCCAGCCAGGATAATAAGCTACCACTTCCGGCGCCAAGTTCGGCGCGGCGGGAGCGGCGGAGGCGGCCAGTGGCAGCGCGCAGGCGAAGCAAGCCAGCATTGCGTGTAATGTCATCGGAGGTATCCCACCATATAAAAAAGCCATCTTGCAATAAAAAAATGGCGGAGCCAGCTGCGCTCCGCCATTGTCATGCCATCCCGGGTGTCCGCCGGGAGGCATCCACTACATGAAAACGTCTTACATCTTGCCTTGCAGTGCCAGGTAGATCTGACGGCCGTTCTTGTAGAACGCGCCTGGCATATCGTCCGATCCAGGGGTCTTGATGGTCGAACGCGACAGCGGATTGTTGAGGTCCTTGCCGTCCAGGGTGATGGCCAGATTCTCCGTCAGCTGGTAGGCGATCGATGCGGACAGGCCGCCGATGCCAGCCTGGTAAGCGGCGCTGCGGCGCGAGGTACCGTTCAGGAATTCCGAACGGTAGCTATACGTCAGGCGTGCGCTGAACTTGTCGTTCTCAAAGAATGCGCCAATGTTATACGCATTTTTCGAGGTGCCGATCATGGTGCATTCGCCGAAATCACCGCATGGCGAACCCTTGACGTTGCCCGTTTCCTTGCCATCGGTATAGGTGTAGTTGGCGTTCACACCAAAGCCTCCCGGCAATGCTTGTACATACGACAGTTCCAGGCCCTTGACTTCCGCCGTGGTATTGGTCGGCGTGCCAACTTCATACTGGGTGAACTTGTTCTGCAACTGGTTGTAGAACGTCGTCACACCTTTGCCGTAGGTCACATAACCATCGAGCGACGAGTAGAAGATGCCAGCCGAGACCATCGATTTTGGCGCGAAGTACCATTCCACGCCGATATCGGCGTTGTTCGAGCGGATAGGACGCAGGTTAGGATTGCCGGCGTTCCCGTCGAGCTGGTTGTCGCGCAGATCCAGGCCAGCCATCATGCCCAGTTCAGGACGGGCCATGGTGCGGCTGATGCCGAAACGGCCGATGATATCCTTCGTCACGTCGAGTCGGAAGTTAGCGCTAGGCAGGAAATCATTGTAGGTATTCGTGTAGTTCTTGATTTCGTACTGGGCAGCCGGGTTCAGCTCGTAGCGGTTGACGTCTTCCTTGGTGTGCACATAGCGCACGCCGAAGTTACCCGACAAGCCTTCCGTGCCGAAATTCGCCATCGCATACACCGACTGGGTCGGTTCCTTGATGTTGAACTCGGACTGGCGCAGGTTGCCTTGGTACGTGGCGTTATCCTTGAGCCACTTGTTGACGCTCGCTTGCGAGAACGTCCAGTAACCGGCGCCGTTCACGCCCAGGTCGTTGAAGTTGCTTGGGAACGAGGTCAGGCCGCTCATCGGCAGATTCGCGGTGACGCCCAGCGATGGCTTGGCAACGATACCGATCTGTGTCAGGTCACGCTTGTGCTCTGCAACGCGGGCGCCGAATTCCACCGACGAGATCGCTGGCAAGTCCAGTTTCAGAATACCGTCGATCTGGCCGTAGGTTTCCTTGTCGTTCGCGGTAACGTGCGAACCGTAGGTGTAAGGCGTTGCCTGACGGCCACCGATCGAGAATTTATCAGCACCCGGCGTATCGTAAATCACACCGTGGCTGGCGCCGTTCTGGGTGTAGCCGCCGCCCGTCCAAGGCATCCAAACGCCGAGCGCGCCGCTTTCCGTATTGCCCACGCCCTTGGTCGTGCCGACTTTACCCGAGAAGGTCAGGCGGTCGTTGACGCGGTATTTGGCATCGATGTTAAAGAAGTCGGACTTGCTTTCCGCCACAGGACGGCTGAACTCTTCCTGCACAGCGCTTGAATAACCTGCGCAGACGGCGCCGCAATTGGCTGGAATCGTGGTGTGCAGGCTCGTGACGACGCCCCCCTTGTAAATGCCGCTGACGTTGCCAACAGGGTAGCCGCCCTTGTTGCCCGTTTCCAGGCCCACGGTCTGGATGAAGTTATGGTTGATGTTCGGCGCATCGAGTTCGGAATGGAACAGGGTGAAGTCCAGGGTCAGCGCGCTGCTTGGCTTGATCTGCACGTCGATCAGGCCGCCCTTGCGGGTGCGTTCCTGTTCGAACCAGGCGGTGCCGCCCATGTAGTTGACGCGGCCACCGGCCGAACCTGGCAAGGCGCCAGCAACCGCCGAATCCGGCTTGACTTCGTCATACCAGACGCCATTTTCCTGGCCGACGCGGCTCAGTTTGCGCTTCTGATAGAAGCCCTGCACCATCACACCCATGGTGTTGGCATCGTTCTTCCAGTTCAGCATGCCGCTCACTTGCGGATCTTTCTTGCCTGAGTTGGACGAGTACACGGCGCCCAGGCTGACCTGGCCCGTAATCTGTTTCTTGAAGTCCAGCGGTTTGCGCGATTCGATATCGATCACACCCTGCGCGCCGCCTTCCAGCAGGTTCGCTTGCGAACCTTTGTGCACGGTGACGCGGCCGATCAGTTCGGAGGGAAACAACGAAAAGCTGACGCTGCGGCCGCCGCCGATAATGTTGTCGGCAAACCAGTCGCCGCTGCTGACGGAGTGGCCATTGAAGGTGGTCAAGGTCAGGCCGAACGGCGTGCCGCGCAGTGCCACGCGGTCATTCTCGCCAAAGCTGCCTTCGTTGCCGCCCGCAGCGGCAACGCTGACGCCTGGTACGCGTTGCAGCGAGTCGGCGATGTTTTTGTCAGGCATCTTGCCCACGTCTTCAGCCGTGATCACTTCGACCAGGCTGTCGGAATTGCGTTTTTGGTTCAAGGATTGTTGCAGCGATGCGCGGATACCCGTCACGACGACGGTCTGGCCTTCATCGACATCGGCCGTCGCTGCCGGCTTGGTCTCTTTGGCCACGGCTTCCTGCGCATGCGCCGAGAAACTCGCGCCTGCCATCAACATAGCCACAGCAGCGGCGATAGGCGTCAAATTGCGTGCTGCAGAGCTAGCTGTCAAATTGCGTTTCATGTACTCCCCCTTGATTTAGGCTCCAGGATTGGAACCTTTTCATTTTTAACGTAGGTCTTCTTTCCAGCCCGCCTACTACTGCGGCATGCTGCAGACCCTTCGGCACAACCACTTACAAAACCAATTCAACGCCAATATACTACTATCCAATACCAGAACACTACCAGTTGCAACTTTTTTTTTATAACGTTGTTTGAATCACACAGACCACTTCAGCGAAATCAATTTGTAGCCCGTATGAGCGGGATAAATACCAGCGAGGGCAGGCATAAATTGCCGCCCTGATAATTCAAATTGGTTTTATAACGGTCTTTTTTGGTATTATCCAGCGACATAAAACAGATACAGAGCGCGTCTGCAACGCGCCGTAACGGAGACCTTCAGCGTATGACAACCCTGGCTCACATCATGCAAGGCCTGGGGCAGACGAGTAGCCTGCCCCTGTACCAGCAACTGCAGCGCGCGCTGCGCGAAGCGATCGACAAGCGCATCCTCGGCCCCGACGAAGCCCTGCCGGCCGAGCGCCAGCTGGCCAGCGACCTGGCCGTGTCGCGCATCACCGTGCGCAAGGCCATCGATGGCCTCGTCAACGAAGGCTTGCTGGTGCGGCGCCCCGGCTCGGGCAATTTCATCAATACGCGCATCGAAAAAAACTTCGCCAAACTGACCTCTTTTTCCGAGGACATGCGGGCGCGCGGACGCACGCCGCGCAGTGTGTGGCTCAAGCGCGCAGAGGGCACCGTGACGCCGGAAGAGGCCTTGCGCCTGCGGCTGTCGCCGGGCGCGCCCGTGTACCGCTTCCACCGCATCCGCTATGCGGACGAAATACCGATGTGCCTGGAATACGCGACCATCGTCGCCAGTTGCCTGCCGGCGCTCGACGCCGTCGACGTGTCGATGTACGACGCGCTGGAACAGGCGGGCAACCGGCCCGTGCGCGCCCTGCAGCGCCTCAGCGCGCTGTTGCTGACGGGCGAGCAGGCCAGCCTGCTGCAGGCGGAGGAAGGCGACGCGGGCTTGTCGGTGGAAAGGCTGGGCTTTTTGCGCGATGGCCGCGCCGTGGAATTTTGCCGCTCCTACTTCCGCGGCGATATGTATGACTTCGTGGCTGAATTAAGTACCAATTAATACCAATCGCCGCATTTCACGAATACCAGATAACACCATTTATTGCAGTGCAATATATATGCCGCCATCACGCCTATTATATGCACAGCCATGGCGAATGAATCGGCGGCGATTATGTGACCTGCGTACGGAGAATATAAAAAGGGCTGCGCAATGCGTTTTTGCGCATTGCAGCAAAATCTGACTTTTCCCATCAGGAAGAAGGCATGGCGCGGCATCCCGTACACAGCAGCATCACGCCCAGTGTCACGCAGAGCCAGCCGAACAGCGGCCCCAGCCATCCAGCCCAGGTGGCGACGGACGGGTGCGCCGGCAGCGGCGCCAGCAAGGTGCTGCCCGGCATGGCGCTGCTGGCCCGTTCCGCCAGCACGCGGCCATACGCGTCGCTGACCGTCAGTACCCCCTCGCGCGCCGCGCGCAGCACGGCATAACCGTTTTCCACGCCGCGCACCACCGTCATGCGCGCGCCCATCCAGCCGTCCAGCTGAAAATCCCAGGCCGGCACCAGCATCGCCTGCACCCCGGCCGCGCCATACGCCTGCCCCAGGGGCGCGAAATGCATGTCCTTGCAGATGGCCAGGCCCATGGCTTGCCCCGCCACCGGCTGCACGGCATACGCGCTGCCGGCAAGAAAATCGCGCTCGGGCGGCGCCAGGTGATGTTTTTGATAGCTGACGGGCGCGGCGCCATCGGGCGCGAACAGCCAGGCCAGGTTGCGCCGGCCGGCAGCATCCTGCACGCCGATACCCAGGGTAATCCACGCACCCGTGCCGCGCGCCAGCGCCTGGAAACGCTGCCGCACGGCATCCGCCTGCGCGGGCGCCAGCACGGCTATCTTTTCCGGCAACAGCACCAGCCTGGCGCCCTGCCCGGCCAGTTGCACCACGTGGCGCGCGTACTGGTCCCAGACGGCTTGCGCGCGTGCCGGCGGCGTGGCCGGGCCGATGAAGTCGTCGATGGCCACCAGTCCCGCCAGTGGCCCGCTTGCTGCCGGTGCGCCCTGCACGCGCCAGGCGCCACCGCCAAACGCAGCCGCCAGCAGCAGCAACGTTGCCCCCGCCGCTGGTGCATACGCACGTCCGCCGGCCAGCAGCAAGGCCAGCGCGGACGGCGCCAGGCACAGCAGAAACAGCAGGCCAGGCACGCCGGCCAGGGCCGCTACCTGCAATATGGCAACATTGTCCGCTTGCGAATACGCAAGGCTGCCCCAGTTACCATCGGGCAGCAAGGCCGCCATCAGGGTATCGATAGCCACCCACAGCACGGGGTACCCCAGCACCGTCCACGACGCCCGGTAACGCAGCACGAGGCGCCGCGTGGCCAGCACTACCAGCAGCCACAGCAGTGCCTTGACGGTGATCACGGCCAGCACGGCCGGCAAGGGCATGAGCAGGCGAAAATAACTGAAGTTGGATGACAGACCCAGCACGGCCGCCAGGAAGGTCATCCAGGCCGCGTCGCGGCGCGACGAGCGCAGGGCCAGCCACAGCACGGGCAGCGGCGCGCACCAGGCCAGCGGGCCCAGCGGCTGTGGCCCAAGCACCCAGTACAGGGGCAGGCCCGCCGCCAGCGCGGCGGCGGTTTGCGACAGGCGACGGCGCAGCGTGGTGGTGCCGGCGAACAGGGCCGGCGCAGACAAGGTATTGAACATGCTCATGCTTTCAAGGGGAGCCAGATTTCCACGCCACCGACGCCGCTGGCGGGATCGAATTGCCGGTCGTAGCGCTCAAAATCGGGCGCGTCGGCCACTTCCAGCCCCGACTGCGGCAGCCACTCGTTCCACACCGTATGCCAGGTGCCGCGGATGGTGGAAATGTGGCCGCGGTGATGAAACACGGCGTAGCGCTGCGGCGCGATGCGCAGCCGCGCCCAGCCGTCGGGAGCCTGGGAAAAGTCGGCCACCGGCATGGCGCACAGGTAGTCGAAATTGCCCGCGTCGTCATTGTTGCAGCAAAGGCCATACACGAGCTGGCCGGGCGCCACATGGGGCAGGAAGCGCTGCCACAGAGCGGGGATGCCGGCAGACGATTCCGCGCAATACCGCTCAACGAGGCCCGCCACCAGCAAGGCGGGCCCTTGCTCGAAACGGGACGGCGCCAAAGGCACGCCCGGCGCCACATCCATTTTGATGGCGTCCACCAGCGCCAGGTTGGCGACGTGGCGCTGGGCCCGTACCGTTTCCGGCGTGACGTGGAACTGTTCGCGGAAGGCCCGCGTAAAGGCTTCATGGGAACTGTAGCCGGCCTCCAGCGCGACGGCGAGGATGTCTTGCGCGCCCTGGGCCAGCGCGCGCGCCGCCTCGCTGAGCCGGCGCGCCCGCACATAGCGCATCACGGAGTGGCCCGTGGCCAGGCCGAACGCGCGCGTCAAATGACATGGCGAAGCGCCGCCCACGTGGGCGATATCGCCGAGCGAGAGATCGTCCGCATAATGCGATTCGATATACCAGAGTGCCTTGGCCAGATAGTGCATGAACGCTTCCCGTTGAACGAGCAGCGACTGTAGCATTTTCAGCAAGCCGTGGCTTGACCGGAATTGCGCAATACGCGCTTACTTTCTGGTGCGCTTTTCGTGGACCAGCTGGCCGCTGCTGATGCGCGCCAGCTCGGCCATCTCCTGGGCCAGGAAGGCCAGCAAGTCGTCGATGCTGACGACGCCGGAAAGCGCGCCCAGGCTGTTGACCACGGGCAGGCGGCGGATGCCGTTGACGCGCATGCGTTCGATGATGTCGTAGACGTCTTCGTCTTCGCTGGCGGTGAGCAGTTGCGCGCTCATGATGTCGCCCACCAGCAGGCTGGCGGGGTCGAGACCGAGGGCGATGACGGAAATGACGATGTCGCGGTCGGTGAGGATGCCGATGGGGACGCGTTCGCCGTTCGGCTGTTCGGCCACGATCAGGTCGCCCACGTGGTGCTGGCGCATCAGCAGCGCGGCGTCTTGCACGCTGGTGTCACGCTGGCAATGGATGGTATGCAGGGTACAGATGTCGCCGATGCGCATGTCGCCGCTCCGTTTGAGGCAGAGTGTCCACGCTACGCCAGCCCGCCGTGGCGGGTTTGAGGCAAATCAATTGAAACGGTCTTACTTTTCTTCTGGGGGCGGCAAGAAGCAGGCTTCGACGATCTGCAGGTCGTTATCCTTGGCAAATTCGCGCACGAAGTGAAACGCCATCGGCTCGATCTCGCGCAGCTTGGTGTTGACCACCACCGACTTGACGCCATTGACGACGGTCGGGCGCACGTAGGGCGAATACTGGAGGTGCGCATTGCGCCCGCCGCCGTCGGGATTGAAACAGGACATCACTCCGCAAAGGCGCTCGGCCCAATCGCTGGGTCGGAATTGCTTGCCATTGCTGGTGAGACCAAGGATGAAGAACTCGTCTGAGAGTTCCCCTGTTTTTTGAGATAACTCGGCCATGTGGCTTGTCGGGACTGGATTGCGTGAATGGCCCCGGCGGGTAAGCCGGGCTGGTAGTCAACTACGTTTGCTGCGGTAAGCCAGTATTATATCTTATAGAAGACTTGGGTTCTACCTCCATCTGCCCTGGCGATGCAAACAGGGGCCGGCACGCCTTGCGCGCCAGCCCCTATTTTAACCTTGTTCCACGCGCAAGGCGCATGGATGGCGCATGTGCGCCCGCGTCAGCCGAGGAAAACGGCGCCCGACATCAACAGCAGCAACAGCATCCACAGCAGCAAGGCGCGCCAGACGAGGCCCACCGTGCTCTGCAAGGCGCGCGCGCCCGGCTCTTCGCCCGGCAGGATATCGCTTTCGCTTTCGCTGTCGCTGTCGTCAACGGCCATGTCGGGCGTGACGAGCACGCGCGCGGCCGTTTCCGCTGGCGTGCCCAGGCGTACGCCCATGGCGCCGCCGCCGGCCGTCAGGATGATGCCGATGGACTCGTCCTGCCAGCGCTGGGCGAAATTGCGCCAGGCGTAGATGGCGTCCTCGAAATTGCCGACCACGGCAAACGCCACGGCCGTCAGGCGCACGGGGATCCAGTCGATCCAGTAAAAGGCGCGCGCGGCGAACTGGCCGAACGCTTCATTGCGCATGTGCTCGGGCTCGTTCCAGGCGCGCGCCAGGTATTCGGCCACGCGGTACATCACGGCGCAGGCAGGGCCCAGCGGCATCAGGAACCAGAAGAACACGCCAAACACATTGCGGTGCGTGGTGATCAGGGCTTTTTCCACGGCGATGCGGGCGATCTCGCTCGCTTCCATGCCCACCGTGTCGAGCTTGGTCCAGTCGGCCAGCAAGGTGCGCGCGGTCGCTTCGTCGCCGGCGCTCAGGGCCAGCTGGATCGAGGTGAAGTAATGGCTGTAATGACGGAAGCCCAGGGTCAGGTAGACGATGAGGACGTTCCAGGCAAAGGCCAGCAGGGTCAGCTGGTAGTGGAGCAATATCCAGTACACGCCCGCCGTCGGCACCATCAGCGCGCCGATCATGAGGAACCAGCCCATGCGGCCGTGGCTGGCGTGGCCGGCATTGAACCAGGTCTCCATGCGCATCGCCAGGCTCTTGATTTCGGCGTAGATCGGATTGTCCGCGCGCAAAGGTTTGAGCTGCTCGATCAGCAATGCGCAAAGTATGGAGAGAAATGTCATCAAACGTCCTTTTTGTCTTTTTCAGCAATACCGCAATGCCCGCTACGATAGCGCAGTGCCGTGCTGGAATCAAACTTATTACGTGCGCGGCGCCATTTTACGCGCGCAGCAGGTGAAACAGATTGCGCAGCATGCCGGCCGTGGCGCCCCAAATGTAGAAGCGCTCGTACGGCATGGCGTAGAACGAGCGCCGTCCGCCCGGCAATTCCACCGACAGGCGCTGATGGTTGAGGCCATCCATGAGGAAGGCCAGCGGCACTTCGAAGATTTCTGCCACTTCGGACGGGTCGGCGCGCAGTTCGAACGGCGGCGTCACCAGACCCACCACGGGCGTGACCTGGTAGCCCGTGCCCGTCAGGTAGTCGGGCAGGCAGCCCAGCACTTCGATGTGCTCGCGCGCCAGGCCCACTTCTTCTTCCGTTTCGCGCAAGGCCGTGGCCACGGGCGAGCCATCGAACGGCTCGCTGCGACCGCCGGGAAAGCTGACCTGGCCCGCATGGCTGCTCAGGTGGTCCGTGCGCATGGTCAGCAAAATGGTCAAGCCCTGCGGCCGCTGCACCAGGGGAATGAGGACGGCGGCGCGCACGGGCACGGCGCGGGCGGAGAGGAAATCCTGGGTGATCTCGGGCTGCCAGTCAGGCTGTTCGGCCAGGCGCTGGCGCAGCCAGTCCGGCGTCAGGCGCACGGCGTCCAGCGCCGCCTCGCCGGCGATCGAATCGATGGCGAGTTGTTTTGGATCAAATGCGATGGTGGCCATGGCAGCTTGTCCCATTAGCAATTCTAAATAAAAAAAGGGGCACCAATACGGTACCCCTTTTCCCAACGCAGACGCTGATATTACGCGCTTGCTTTCGCCACAACGCGGCGGTTTGGCAATTTTTCTTTGATACGCGCCGATTTACCCGAACGCTCACGCAGATAGTACAGCTTGGCGCGGCGAACATCACCACGGCGTTTCACTTCGATCGAAGCGATCAGCGGCGAGTACAGTTGGAACGTACGCTCAACGCCTTCGCCGGACGAGATCTTGCGAACGATGAAGTTCGAGTTCAGGCCACGGTTACGACGGGAGATAACGACGCCTTCGTAAGCCTGGGCGCGCTTGCGCGTGCCTTCGACTACGTTGACGCTGACGATAACGGTATCGCCTGGTGCGAATTCAGGAATGGTTTTACCCAGACGAGCAATTTCTTCCTGCTCTAATTGTTGAATCAAGTCCATTTTTAACACTCCGAAAACCATCATGCCGGCGCACTGTGGATAGCAAGTATCCGCCCGGTAGAGGATGGGTAACACAATATGGGCAACATGCCCGGCACTACTGGCCACCCTGCCGGCCGTCCGGAGACGGCTTACAGGCTGGCCAAGAATTTTTCGTCGGTCTTGCTGAGCAAGCCGGCGGCGCGTGCACTGACCAGCAGGTCAGGCCGCTTTGTCGCGGTCGCTTCCAGCATGCGCTGGCGGCGCCACTTGACGATCTCGGCATGATTGCCACCCATCAAGACGGGCGGCACGGCCATGCCTTCGTATGTTTCCGGCCGCGTGTAGTGCGGCGAATCGAGCAAGCCATTGACGAAGCTGTCCTCGATGGCCGATGCCTCCGTGTTCAAGACACCGGGCAACAGGCGGATCACCGCATCCATCAGCGCCATGGCGGGCAATTCACCGCCCGACAGGACGAAGTCGCCCATGCTGATCTCTTCGTCGACGCACCGGTCCAGCAAACGCTGGTCCACGGCTTCATAGCGGCCACACAGGATCACCAGGCCAGGCTCGGCTTTCAACTGCGTGACGCGCGCGTGCGTCAGCGGACGGCCTTGCGGCGACATGAACACCACGCGGGGCGCCGCCAGTCCCAATTCGGCCTGGCGTTGCTTGGCGGCATTAATTGTCGCTTCGAGGGGACGGGCCATCATCACCATGCCGGGGCCGCCGCCATACGGGCGGTCATCCACGGTGCGGTGATTGTCGGTCGTGAAATCACGGGGATTCCACAAGGACAAGCCACATTTCCCCTGCTCGAAGGCGCGCCGGGTCACACCCGACTGCGTCAGCGCGGCAAACATTTCCGGGAACAGGGTCACGACATCAAATTGCATCGTTCACCATCCTGCAACGTTTGCCCGGCGCAAAGTCATGCGCAGGCGGTTTAATAATCGAGGCCCCAGTCGACCGTGATCTTGCTGGCAGCCTTGTCAACGTTAATGACAAACTGGCCAACAAACGGGATCAGGCGCTCAGGCGCCTTTTCAACGGTCTCATCGGCACTGGCGACGGGCGTAACGCGCAAGATCGACTGCGGACCATTGCTCATCATGTCGTGCACTGTGCCGAGGCACTCGCCTTGCAAATTCTCGACTGTCAGTCCGATCAGATCGGACCAATAAAATTCATCGGCCGACAGCGTCGGGAAATGGCTACGCGGAATTTGCACAGACACGCCTTTCAGCGCTTCTGCGGCATCCCGCCCGACCACACCCACCAGCTGGGCCACGACGTCGCCGCCGTGTAACTTCGCTTGCCTGACTTGAACATCATGCAAGGTCGGTTTATCAAACCACCAGGTTTTGACGCTTAATAATGCATCCGCATCGTCGGAGAAAGGAGTGATCCTGACCCCGCCAGCAATGCCATAAGCACCGGAGACATAGCCTACCTGTACCAGGTCATCGGGGACTTTCACCCCGGATGCAGTCTTGACCGTCAAACCAGTGATCTAATTAAGCTGCTGCTTTGTTGTTGCTGGCTACCAGGCGAGCAACGGTTGGCGACAATTGTGCGCCAACGCCTTGCCAGTAGGCCAGACGGTCTGCGGTGATACGCAGTGGAACTTCGCCACCTTGCGCCATCGGGTTGTAAAAACCGATACGCTCAATGAAGCGACCATCGCGGCGATTGCGCGAATCAGTAGCGACGATGTTGAAGAACGGGCGCTTCTTGGCGCCTCCACGAGCTAAACGAATAACGACCATAATATTTCCAAAAAGTGTGCTGAGGCGGAAAAAGCCGCAAATTATAGCGCGCTTTACCGCCAGGCAGCAAGCGTTATGATGACGGGCGTGTAATTTGGGCTAATCAAACATTATGACCAGTCAGGGCCGAAGACGCAATAGGCGTCTGCGTCTATCGTGCCGGCCATGGCTTGAACTCAGGCGAAATCATTGCATAAACGCCACAGGAAAGTGCTATCGTTGTGCGAGGCAATGACCGATACTGGCAATCTTTACTGATGAGCAACTCTGGAGTCCCATGACCACCGCTACCATTTTGCAACAGTCGCACAAGAACAAGGCATTCACCACCTTGCTGGCCTTTTTGCTGGGCACGCTGGGCGCACACCGCTTCTACCTGCACGGCGCCAAAGACCGCTGGGGCTGGCTACACCTGGCCGCCCTGCCCGCCAGCGCGCTGCTGCATCAGCTGTTTCCCGAGGCGGACTGGTTTTATCAGATATTGCCGCTGACCCTGTCCGCCCTGGGCGGCTTCCTGGAAGCGCTGGTGCTGGGCCTGATGCCGGACGACAAGTGGGACGCCCGCTACAATGCCGCATCAAGCCGCGCGTCGGACACGGGCTGGCCCCTGGCCGTGGTGCTGGTCGCTACCTTGATGCTAGGCGCGGGCGTGCTGATCGCCACCATGGCGCGCCTGTTCGACTTGCTGTACACAGGCGGCGCCTACGGTTAATTTCCGCATGGAAATGACATCTATCCGTCGCCCCGCACGCACATGTAAGTGTTGGTAAGCAATCATGATTTTCCTCTATACTGCATTCACAATGCCAACATTACTGGCTCATTTAACACCCCCTAGGAGAAGATCATGATTCGTCGCCCACTCATCCTCGCAGTCGCCGTCACGGCCCTGTTCAGCACATCCGCCTTCGCGCAAAACCTGTCGCCGAAGGCGCAATACGCGTACGACACGAAGCAAGCCAACACGCGCTATGCGGACGACAAGAAATTGTGCGCAGAAGAAAGCAGCTCGAAAGCCCGCATGCAATGCCTGCGCGACGCCAAGGGCGAATACGACCAGGCCATCATCAATGCCAAGGCCGCGCAAAAGGCGGGCAACTCCTACGCCAGCCAGCCCTCCAAGCAGCCGCAGCATCAGATTTGCGCCGATTGCGGCAAGGTGCTGGCAGTCAACGTCACTGAAAAAGCCGGTGAAGGCGGCGCACTGGGCATGATCGGCGGCGGCGTGGCCGGAGCCCTGCTGGGCCGCCAGGTCGGCGGCGGACGCGGCAAGGACCTGGCCACCCTGGCCGGCGCCGCTGGCGGCGCCTACGCGGGCAAGCAAGTCGAAGGCCACATGAAGAACGCCAAGACCTGGACCGTCACCGTGCAATACGAAACGGGCGCCAAGGCCGATTTCGCGTTTGACCAGGACCCTGGCTTGGCGGCTGGCGACTTGGTACGCAATTCGGGCAACGGCATCGCCCGCCGTTAAGAATGCAGAGTAAATCTGGGGTCAGTCCCTGTGGGATCGGAATGCGCGCCATTGGCGCACATTCCCCCGGCGGGTCTGACCCCGGCATTTGTCTTTGTGGTTAAAAAAAGCGCTGGAGAGCGATCTCCAGCGCTTTTTTTGCCTCTGCGGGCCTTCAGCACACTGCTGGGGTCAGACCCTCGCTAATGCCAACGTCAAACTCGGCGTTAGCGGACGAGGGGGGTCTGACCCCGGTTAAAACTGCTCTTCCGACAAGGCCATCACGCCGGCGCTGCCGTCGATGATGGTGGCGCGCAAGCCCGGTGCCTGAGACAGGATGTGGTCGGCAAAGAAGCGGGCCGTGGCGATCTTTGCCTTGTAGAACGCCGCGTCGCCGCTGCCCTCTCCCAGCTTTTGCTGCGCCACGATGGCCGCGCGCGCCATTTGCCAGCCGCCCAGCACGATGCCGGCCAGTTTCAGGTACGGCACGCTGCCGGCAAACACGGCCTTGATGTCCGTCTTCATGTTTGCCACCACATATTCCACGACCGCTTCCAGCGCGGCGCTGCCTTCGGCAAGGTGGCGCTGCATGGCCTGGAAGTCGGCGCCGGTCAGTTCGCCCAGCTGGGCTTCCGTGGCGCGCACCTGGGCGATGATGGCTTTTGCCACGGCGCCGCCGTCGCGCACCGTCTTGCGGCCCACGAGGTCGTTCGCCTGGATGGCCGTCGTGCCTTCGTAGATCGTCAGGATCTTGGCGTCACGGTAATGCTGGGCGGCGCCCGTCTCTTCGATGAAACCCATGCCGCCGTGCACTTGCACGCCGTCGCGCGTGACGTCCTGCGACATTTCCGTGGCCCAGCCCTTGATCACGGGCACCAGGTATTCGTACGTCGCCAGGCTTTCCGCGCGCACGTCGGCGTCCGGATGGTGGTGTGCCACGTCGCTGATGGCCGCGCCCACGTAGGCCAGCGCGCGCGCCGCCTCCGTCTGCGAGCGCATGGACATCAGCATGCGGCGCACGTCCGGGTGGTGGATGATGGAGACCGGACCAGGCGAGCCTGCCAGGTCGCGCGACTGCACGCGGTCCTTGGCGAACGCCACGGCCTGCTGGTAGGCGCGCTCGGCCAGGCCGATGCCTTGCAGGCCCACGCCGAAGCGGGCAGCGTTCATCATGATGAACATGTATTCGAGGCCGCGGTTTTCCTCGCCCACCAGGGTGCCGATGGCGCCGCCGTGGTCGCCGAACTGCAATACGGCCGTCGGACTGGCCTTGATGCCCAGTTTGTGTTCAATGGACACGCAGTGCGCGTCGTTGCGCGCACCGAGGCTGCCATCCGCATTGACGAGGAATTTCGGCACGATGAACAGCGAAATGCCTTTCACGCCGGCCGGTGCGTCCGGCGTGCGGGCCAGCACCAGGTGGACGATGTTTTCCGCCATGTCGTGCTCGCCGTACGTGATGAAAATCTTCGTGCCGAAGACTTTATAGGTGCCGTCCTCCTGCGGCACGGCGCGCGTGCGCACGGCGGCCAGGTCGGACCCCGCTTGCGGCTCCGTCAGGTTCATGGTGCCCGTCCACTTGCCGGAGACCAGGTTTTCCAGGTAGGTGGCCTTCTGTTCGTCGCTGCCGGCCGTCAGCAGCGCTTCGATGGCGCCGTCCGACAGCAGGGCGACCAGGGCAAACGAGATGCTGGCCGAATTGAGCATTTCGATGCAGGGCGTGGCCAAAAGCTTGGGCAAGCCCTGGCCGCCAAATTCCGTCGGATGCTGCACGCCCTGCCAGCCCGCTTCGCCGTAGGCCTTGAACGCTTCCTTGAAGCCTTTCGAGGTCGTGACCTGGCCGTCGTGCCAGAAGCTCGGTTCCTTGTCGCTGGGCCAGTTCAGGGGGGCCACCACGCCGCCGCAGAACTTGGCGTTTTCTTCCAGCACGGCTTCGGCCGTGTCGGGTGTCGCGTCTTCGCAGCCAGGCAAAGTATGGATTTCGGCCAGGCCGGCCAGTTCGTTCATGACGAACAACATGTCTTTCAGCGGGGCTTGATAGCTCATCTATTTCTCCAAGAAAAAAGCCACGCGCGGCTCGCCGTGTGGGGCGGGCCGGCGTGGCTTTGTAGTAAGAGCGTATCCCGGTAGAGGAATACGCTCTACACAAAACCGGATCGGGCGAGACTTAGCCCAGTTCTTTGACCAGTTGCGGCACGATCTCGAACAGATCGCCCACGATGCCGTAGTCGGCCACGGCAAAGATCGGCGCTTCCGGATCCTTGTTGATGGCGACGATGGTTTTCGAGTCTTTCATGCCGGCCAGATGCTGGATCGCGCCCGAGATACCGACGGCGATGTACAGCGATGGCGCGACGATCTTGCCCGTCTGGCCCACTTGCCAGTCGTTCGGCACGAAGCCGGCGTCGACGGCGGCGCGCGAAGCACCCATGGCGGCGCCCAGCTTGTCGGCCAGCGGCTCCAGGATGTGGAAGTTCTCGGCCGAACCCATGCCACGGCCGCCCGACACGATGATTTTCGCGGCGGTCAGTTCAGGACGGTCGGACTTGGCCAGTTCGCGGCCCACGAAGGCGGACTTGCCATTGTCGGCAACGGCGGCGACGGTTTCGGTGGCAGCCGAACCGCCGGTGGCGGCAGCGGCGTCGAAACCGGTGGTGCGCACGGTGATGACCTTGATCTTGTCGCCAGATTGCACGGTAGCAATCGCGTTACCGGCGTAGATCGGGCGCTCGAAGGTGTCAGGCGAGTCGACCTTGGTGATTTCCGAGATTTGCGCCACGTCCAGCTTGGCGGCCACGCGCGGCAGGATGTTCTTGCCGTAGGCGGTGGCTGGCGCCAGGATGTGGCTGTAGTTGCCGGCGATGGCCAGCACTTGCTCGGCCACGTTTTCGGCCAGGCCGTCGGCAAAGTATGGCGCGTCGGCCACGATGACTTTCGTCACGCCGGCGATTTGCGCGGCGGCAGCGGCGGCAGCCGAGGCGTTCGAACCTGCGACCAGTACGTGCACGTCGCCGCCGCACTGGGCAGCCGCGGTCACGGTGTGGTGGGTGCTGCCCTTTAAGGTAGCGTTGTCGTGTTCAGCAATAACTAATGCGACCATGATATGTCCTGTAATTGTTCTGGATAGACGGCAAAGCCGCTTAGATGACTTTGGCTTCGGTACGCAGCTTGGCGACCAGGGTGGCGACGTCCGGCACCTTGATGCCGGCCGAGCGCTTGGCTGGCTCGACGACTTTGAGGGTCTTCAGGCGTGGCGCAACGTCGACGCCCAGGTCTTCCGGCTTGACGGTCTCGAGCGGCTTTTTCTTTGCCTTCATGATGTTCGGCAAGGTCACATAGCGTGGCTCGTTCAAACGCAGGTCGGTGGTGATGATCGCTGGCAAGGTCAATGCCAGGGTTTCCAGGCCGCCGTCGACTTCGCGCGTGACGGTGACTTTGCCGTCTTCCAGCACGACTTTCGAAGCGAACGTGGCTTGCGGCCAACCCAGCAGGGCAGCGAGCATCTGGCCCGTCTGGTTGCTGTCGTCATCGATCGCCTGCTTGCCCAGGATGATCAGTTGCGGCTGTTCTTTCTCGGCCAGGGATTTCACCAGCTTGGCGACGGCCAGCGGTTCCAGGTCGGTCGTCGTTTCCACCAGGATGCCGCGGTCGGCGCCGATGGCCATGGCCGTGCGCAGGGTTTCCTGGCACTGCGTCACGCCGCAGGAGATGGCGACCACTTCAGTGACCTTGCCGGCTTCTTTCAGGCGCATCGCTTCTTCCAGCGCGATCTCATCGAAAGGGTTCATCGACATTTTGACGTTGGCGGTATCGACGCCAGTGCCGTCACTCTTGACGCGGACTTTGACGTTATAGTCGACCACGCGTTTGACGGGTACCAAGACTTTCATAGCTATGCCTTTGGGAAATTATAAAAATGACGGATCAAGTGCTGATTGTGCGTTCGATTATAAGAGAAATTTGAATCCTGAACCGAATTTAAGCACGATCGTGCGATTTTTTGTTAGAGCAATCCATCTAAACTGTCCAGCTTCGGGGATTTCAAGGGGGTCCGCCGCTACGCTGCAGGGCAGCAAAAGGGCTGGTTCGGGAAGGAAAACCAGGCCGCGCCACGGCGGCCCCGGCTGGCAGAATTATTTGCGTTGCATCAGGAAGACGAATTCGGTACCCGTCTGCACATGCGACAGCAGGGCATTGCCTGTTTGCTTGGCGAAAGCCTGGAAGTCGCGCACGGAACCGGGATCGGTTGCCATGATGCGCAGCACTTCCCCGCTCTGCAGCTCTGACAAAGCCTTTTTCGCCTTCAGAATCGGCAACGGGCAATTCAAGCCGCGCGCGTCGAGTTCTTTGTGAAATTCCATAATCTCGGTATCAAGTAGTGTGTCGCTCATCATCAATATCCCACCATTGTTTTGTTGTACTGATTTTCGACATACTACTCTAAATCAGGGGCATTGACGCGCTGCACCAAAATAGTTCATCGGCTGTTGTGGTGTCACAACGAGATTCCACACGGCAAAACGGCCCGCAAACACCGTCTGCGGGCCGTTTTCAAGGGGCTGTGGGGCGAAAACCCCGCATGCCTTCTAGCTTACGCCTTATTTTGCGCGTTCGCCGACCCAGGCCGGCACGCCGGCCAGGGCGTTCGCCAGGCCGCTCGGATCGGTGCCGCCGGCCTGCGCCATATCGGGGCGTCCGCCGCCTTTTCCGCCCACTTGCTGTGCAACGAAGTTCACCAGCTCGCCCGCTTTGACCTTGGAAGTCGCGTCCGCCGTCACGCCGGCGATCAGGCTGACCTTGCCGTCGGCCACGCTGGCCAGCACGATGGCGGCCGTCTTCAGCTTGTCCTTCAGCTTATCCATGGTTTCGCGCAGACGGGCCACGTCGGCGCCTTCCAGCACGGCCGCCAGCACCTTTATGCCGTTGACATCGACGGCTTGCGTGACCAGCTCATCGCCCTGGCCCGAGGCCAGTTTCGATTTCAGCGCGGCCAGTTCCTTTTCCAGCGCCTTCACGTGGTCCTGCACCTGGACGATGCGGGCCGTCAGTTCTTCCGGCTGCGCCTTCAGGGCGCTGGCTGCTTCGACCAGGCGGCGGTTGATGGTTTGCACCAGCGCCAGCGCGCCCTCGCCCGTCACCGCTTCCACGCGGCGGATGCCGGCGGCCACGCCGCTTTCGCCGATGATCTTGAACAGGCCGATGTCGCCCGTGCGCTGCACGTGGACGCCGCCGCACAACTCTTTCGAGCTGCCGATGTCGAGCACGCGCACTTCGTCGCCGTATTTTTCGCCGAACAGAGCCATCGCGCCATGCTTGACGGCGTCGTCAAACGACATCAAATGGGCTTGCGTGGCGCGGTTTTCCAGGATTTCCTTGTTGACGATCGTTTCCACGGCGGCGATCTGCTCGGCCGTCATCGGCGCATTGTGGCTGAAGTCGAAGCGGGTCTTGTCCGGGTCGACCAGCGAACCCTTTTGCGCCACGTGGCCGCCCAGCACTTCGCGCAAGGCCTTGTGCATCAAATGCGTGGCCGAGTGGTTGCGGATCGTGCGCGCGCGCTTGGCGGTGTCGACTTCGGCCGAGACGGCGTCCCCCACCTTCAGCACGCCCGATTCCAGCACCCCGTGGTGGCCGAACACGTCGGCCTGGATTTTCAGGGTGTCGCTGACGGCAAAGCTGCCGGCGCCCGAGGTGATCACGCCCTGGTCGCCCACCTGGCCGCCCGATTCCGCGTAGAACGGCGTGGTGTCGAGCACGACGATGCCGTCCTGGCCCGCCTTCAGTTCAGCTACCTGCGTGCCGGCTGCGTACAGCGCGACGACCTTGCTGCTGAACGTCAACTGGTCATAGCCGACGAATTTGTTTTTCTCACCCGTGTACTCGACCTTGCTGTCCTTGTGCGTCTTGCCGCCCTTGCGCGACAGTTCCTGGCTTTCCTTCAGGGCCGCATCGTAGCCAGCCTGGTCGAAACTGATATTGCGTTCGCGGCAGATGTCGGCCGTCAGGTCCGGCGGGAAGCCGTAGGTTTCGTACAAAGTAAAAGCGGTGGCGCCGTCGATGCCCGTGGCATCCTTGGCCAGCTGCGCTTCCAGCACTTTCATGCCCGTTTCCAGGGTTTCGCCGAAACGCTCTTCCTCGGCCTTGAGCATGTTGGCGACGTTGTCTTTCGCTTCTTCCAGCTCGGGATAGGCGCCGCCCATCTCGATGGCGAGATCGGCCACCAGCTTGTAGAAGAACGGTTTCGTCTGGCCCAGCTTGTGGCCATGGCGCAGGGCGCGGCGGATGATGCGGCGCAAGACATACGCGCGGCCTTCGCTGCCCGGGATGATGCCGTCGACGATCATGAAGGCGGCGGCGCGGATGTGGTCGGCGATCACGCGCAGCGACTTGTTTTCCAGGTCCGTGGCGCCCGTTTCGCGCGCGGCGGCGCGGATCAGGTGCTGGAACAGGTCGATTTCATAGTTCGAATGCACGTGCTGCAGCACGGCGGCCAGGCGCTCCATGCCCATGCCCGTGTCGACGCACGGCTTCGGCAGCTTGTGCATGACGCCCGCTTCGTCGCGGTTGAACTGCATGAACACCAGATTCCAGATTTCAATGAAGCGGTCGCCATCTTCGTCAGGCGAGCCCGGCGGGCCGCCAGGAATGTCGGCGCCGTGGTCGTAGAAGATTTCCGTGCACGGACCGCATGGGCCCGTGTCAGCCATCTGCCAGAAATTGTCCGATGCGTAGCGCGAACCCTTGTTGTCGCCGATGCGGATGATGCGCTCGACGGGCACGCCGATTTCCTTGGCCCAGATATCGTACGCTTCGTCATCTTCGATGTAGACGGTGACGGTCAGCTTGTCAGCCGGCAAGCCGTACACCTTGGTCAGCAGTTCCCATGCGTACTGGATCGCGTCGCGCTTGAAATAGTCGCCGAAGCTGAAATTGCCCAGCATTTCAAAGAACGTATGGTGGCGCGCCGTATAGCCGACGTTTTCCAGATCGTTGTGCTTGCCGCCGGCGCGCACGCAGCGCTGCACCGAGGTGGCGCGCGTGTACGGACGGCTGTCCGTGCCCGTAAACACATCCTTGAACTGCACCATGCCGCTGTTCGTCAACAGCAAGGTCGGATCGTTGCCTGGCACCAGGGAGCTGGAACGGACGATGGAATGGCCCTTGGACTCGAAAAATTTGAGGAACTTGTCGCGGATTTCAGTTGATTTCATGTTTTTTTGGCAAAGAGTGGCGGCAGCTTTAAAGGGAAGATTATACGTGATATGGGGTGCGGCATTGACGGCCGGCACGGGCATTGTTGCGCACGTGCCAACATCGGCAGCCTGCCCGCTCAGGCCGGGTCGTGGCCGCTGGCGCAGGCGTGCGGGGCGGCACCGGCGGCGACCGCACTGGCGCCGGCGGCCGCATTGCAATCGGCGCAGCGGCCGTACAGGGTCAGTTCGTGGCGCTCGACAATAAAGCCTTGCGGCGCCATGCGCTTCAAGTCGCCCGGGCAATCATGCACATCGAACACGCGCTGACACGTGGTGCACTGGAAATGGTGATGGTGGTGATTGGCGGCCGTGTTCGACTCGTAGCGCGGGTTTTCGCCCGGCAAGGTCACCACGTGCACCTTTTCCTCCAGCACCAAGGACTTCAAGTTGCGGTAAACGGTGGCGATGCCCAGCTGCGTCACCTGCAAGCTGGCCTGTTCGAGGATTTCCTGCGCCGACAGGGGGCGCTGGGCCGACTCGATGGCGGCTTGAATAGCGGTTTTTTGACGTGTTGTGCGTTCCATAGCCGACAGAATACACCATCCGCCTGTATCTACTGCCCGGAAAAACTGCCACACATTAATGATAATGGGTTATCATTATCATCTTAGGGCAGGCTATTTCCTGTTCATGCGCTGCCCCAACCCTGCCAACACCGATAGCTGATAAAGGAATTCTTGCCCATGTCCGTCCGTCCTCACCAACCCACTCCCCTCGCGCTGGCCATCATGCTGGCCTTTGCCGCCCCCGCCAGCGCCCTGGCGCAACAGGCCGCCACCTTGCCTGCCGTCACCGTTTCGGCCAGCGCACTGGCCCTGGGCAGCGACGACATGAGCACCCCCGTGACCGTACTGGAAGGCGAGGAACTGGTGCGCGCCCGCGAAGCGACCCTGGGCGAAACCCTGGCCGGCCAGCCCGGCATCACGTCCAGCCATTTCGGCGCCGGCGCCAGCCGCCCCATCATCCGCGGCATGGATGGCCCCCGTGTAAAGATCCTGTCCGACGGTGCCGAAGTGCAGGATGCCTCGACCATCAGCCCCGACCATGCCGTCGCGGCCGAACCGATGCTGTCGGAACAGATTGAAGTCTTGCGCGGCCCGTCCGCGCTGGCCTACGGCGGCGGCGCAGTCGGCGGCGTCGTCAATGTGATCGACAAGAAAATCCCCACCCGCGTGCCAGCCAAAGGCTTCGAAGGCAGCGCGGAAGTGCGCGCCAACTCGGCCGCGCGCGACAAGGCGGGCGCCTTTGAAGTGACTGGCGGCTCCGGCAACATCGCCTTCCACGCGGAAGGCGTCAAGCGCGATGCGAAGGAATACAAGGTCGGCAGCGGCTGGGAAGGCGGCTCCAAAGTAGCCGGCAGCTACAACAAGACGGACACGGGCAGCGTGGGCGTGTCGTGGGTGGGTGAACGCGGCTTCCTGGGCCTGGCCTTCACCAGCCAGCATGCGGAATACGGCTTGCCTGGCCACAACCACGAATTCGAAAGCTGCCACCCGCACGGCACGCACTTGCACTGCGGCGGCCACGAGGGCCACGGCCATGGCGGTGAAGACGAGCATGACCACGACCACGAAAATGGCGCCGTGCCCTACGTGAAGCTGAAAAGCGAGCGCTGGGATGTGCGCGGCGAATTGCGCGACCCCGTGCCCGGCTTCGCCAAGCTGCGCCTGCGCGCGTCGTTTACCGATTACAAGCACGATGAAATCGAAGGCACGGAAATCGCCACCACATTTAAAAACAAGGGCCACGACGCGCGCCTGGAAATGGAACACCATCCCGTCTTCGGCTGGCGCGGCGTGGTCGGCCTGCAAACGTCGAAGCGCGATTTCTCCGCCCTGGGCGAGGAAGCCTACGTGGCGCCGACGGTCACGAAGAAACACGCGGCCTTCCTGGTGGAAGAATACAAGCTCGACCAATGGCGCTTCGAAGCGGGCTTGCGCCACGAGTGGCAAGACATCGCGGTCGACAGCGCCACCCTGCAAGACCGCAGCGCCAAGGGCACGTCGGTCTCGCTGGGCGCCGTGTGGAAATTCGCGCCCCAGTATTCGCTCGGTTCGACCATTTCCCGCACGCACCGTTTGCCCAGCGCCGAGGAACTGTATGCGCACGGCGTGCACATGGCCACGGCCACGTATGAACTGGGCAATCAAAACCTGGGCAAGGAAACGTCGAACAATATCGACTTGACCTTGCGCAAATATGCGGGCGCCACGACCTTCTCGGCCAGCGCCTACCGCAACAAGGTCGACAACTACATCTTCGGCAGCACGCTGGACAGCCATGAAGGCTTCCAGCTGATCCAGTACGCCCAGCGCGACGCCACGTTCACGGGCGTGGAAGGGCAAGTGCGCCAGCAACTGAACCCCATGTTCGGCGCCAGCGTGTTCGGCGACTACGTGCGGGCCAAGCTGGCCAACGATGGTGGCAACTTGCCGCGCATCCCGGCCCAGCGTTTTGGCGTGAAGGTCGACGCCAACTGGCAGGCGTGGAGCGGCGTGGCCGAGTTCTACCGCGTGGGCAAGCAAGACAAGGTGGCCGCGTTCGAAACGGCAACCCCGGGCTACAACATGCTGAACCTGTCCGCCAACTACGACACGCGCATCGGCACCACGCCGGCCCAGTTCTACATCAAGGCGAACAACCTGACGAACGAACTGGCGTACAGCCATACTTCGTTCATCAAGAACGCGGCGCCTTTGACGGGGCGCAATGTCACCGTCGGCATGCGCGTGACTTTCTAAGCTGCTTGAAACGTAGGTCGGCTTAGCGCGCAAGCGCGTAAGCCGACAACACCAATAACGTCAACAATGTTGTCAGATTACGCGGGGCTTTGCCCCGTTAATCCGACCTACGCCATGGATGGAATAATATCGATCCTGTCCGTGCAAAAACCATCCACGCCCCAGGCCAGCAGTTCACTGGCCCGTTCCGGCGTGTTGACGGTGTAGCAAAACAGTCCGTATCCCGCCTCCTTGACCTCTCGCGCCAGTTCCGGCGTCAGCTGCTGGTGGTCGCAATGGAGCGCCACCACGTCCAGTTCCTTCGCCGTGCGCGCCCAGTCGTCCGGTATCTGTTCGACCAGCCAGCCGCGCGCCAGTTCCGGGGCCGCCTGGCGCGCCGCTTCCAGGGCGGCGATGCTGAACGACGAGAGCAAGGGCAATAACTCTCCTTCAGCAATTTCCTTTGCAAAATAATCGCGCGTGGCCCGCGCCACCGTCTCGCCCGTCGGCACGTCGAAGCCGGGCGCCGGCTTGATCTCGATATTCATCCAGATGTTCTGCGCCTTGCAATACGCCGCCACGGCCTCGAACGTGGGCACGCCCTCGCCCGCAAACTGCGGGCCGAACCAGGCGCCCGCCTCCATCGTTCCCAGCTGTGCGGCCGTGTAATCGGTGACGTGGCCGCTGCCGGCCACCGTGCGGCCCAGCTCGGGGTCGTGCACGACGACGGGCACGCCGTCGGACGCCAGCATGACGTCGAATTCCACGGCGCGGTAGCCGTAAGCCAGGCCGCAGCGCAGGGCGGCCAGGGTGTTTTCAGGCGCCAGGGTGCCGCCGCCGCGGTGCGCCAGGGTGCGTGGATAGGGCCACATGAGGATTCCTTTATAGCAAAGACTGTCTTGCCATACTATCCCGCGCCCATCGTGAAAAGTAAAGCGGCTCCGTTTGGCGGCGCGATGTTGCGAATGGCGACGCGCCGGCACCGTTTCGTCGCAGCCCTGTTGCGCCCTGGCCTGCGCTGGCACACAATGCCCCATCGCTACCAGCAGACACTTCCATGAACTCCGACGCCCCTTCCGCCGACGCCCCCGCCAGACGCCGCTTTCCCTACTACCGCATGCTGCTCGACTCTCGCTATGCGCTGGTGCTGAACGCGATCTGCGCGCTGGTCATTACCTTCATCCTCAATCCGGGCAGCCATTTCGGACAAAACCTGATCGCCTCGATGTGCATCGGCACGATCGCCTTCCTGCTGATCGACGGCATGCGCCTGACTTTATGGGGTGCGGACCAGCGGCCCAGACTCCTGCCCTTCATGCTCATCATCCTGCTATCCGTGCCCGTGGCGCAAATGCTGGGCCTGGTTCTGTTCGGCTGGCTGACGGGCGTGGACGTGGGCGGCTTCGACAAGCTGTTGCCCACGCAAATGATGGGCACGCTCGTGTTCACCCTGCTGGCCACGGGCGGCGCCGTGCTGTTTTTCTCCAGCCGCGAAAAGATTGCCCGCCTGCAAATGATCGCCGCCGAGGAAAAGGCCCGCGCCGAATCCGTGGCGCGCCAGGCCATACAGGCGCAGCTGCAATTGCTGCAGGCGCAGATCGAACCGCACATGCTGTTCAACACCCTGGCCAACCTGCAGGGCCTGATCAGCTTTGATCCGGACCGCGCCCAGCTGCTGCTCGACCAGCTGATCCAGTACCTGCGCGCCACCTTGAGTTCCTCGCGCGCCGGGTCCACCACCCTCGCGCAGGAGTTTTCCCTGATGCAAGCCTACCTGGGCCTGATGTCGATACGCATGGGTGCGCGCCTGAGCTATGCGCTGGACTTGCCCGAGGCCTTGCGCGATATCAAGGTGCCGCCCATGCTGCTGCAGCCGCTGGTGGAAAACGCCATCCAGCACGGCTTGGAACCGAAGATCGAAGGCGGCCATATCCACGTGCAGGCATCCACGGACGGCAGCGTGCTGATCCTGACGGTTGCGGACGATGGTCTGGGCCTCGACCATCCGGGCCAGACCAAGGGCACGCAGCTGGGCGTGGCGAATATCCGCGAACGGCTGCACGGCATGCATGGCGAAGCCGCCAGCCTGTCGCTGATCGCCAATACGCCGGCAGGCGTCATCGCCCGCCTTCACTTACCGATACACTCCACCACCACGAGCCCCACGCCATGACCAGTTCCACCCCGCGCGCCCTGATCGCCGAAGACGAACCCATACTCGCCGCCGCCCTCGCGCATGCCCTGCACCGGCTATGGCCGGAACTCGACATCGTTGCCACCTGCGCCAATGGCGTGGAAGCCTTGCAACAAGGCCTGGCGCTGCAGCCCGACATATTATTTCTCGACATCAAGATGCCGGGCAAGACGGGCCTGGAAGCGGCCGAGGAACTGGCGGAGCAGTGGCCGGACGGCGTCGCGTTCCCCCATATCGTGTTTGTTACCGCCTACGACGAATATGCGCTGGCCGCCTTTGAGCACGCGGCCGCCGATTACGTCTTAAAACCCGTCAACGATGCGCGCCTGGGCAAGACGGTGGAACGCTTGCAGCAACGCCTGCGCGACAGCGCCGGCGCCAGCGGGAGAGCAACGCCAGCGGCGGCAGCGGCGGCAGCACGGACAGCGAAGCGCTGATGCCGA
>NZ_LRIC01000068.1:0-41606 GCF_001758725.1 Janthinobacterium sp. HH106
ACCTGCGGATTAACAGTCCGTCGCTCTACCAACTGAGCTATCAGGGAAAAGAGGCAATATTATATGTCGCTTGTTCCATATTTGCAAGATGGATATTGCATCTTCACAAACACGGCCAGCGCCGACTTTCTATTGCCATCAGCGCCACACTTGCATGCAGCGCCGAAGAAGCAAGATCTTAAAGCACTTTGGCGATCGCGTCAATAACGATGTCGATGTTGCGCGAATTCAATGCTGCCACACAGATGCGGCCCGTGTCGACGGCGTAGATCGATTGCTCGCGCAGGGAAGCCACTTGTTCCTTGCTCAGGCCCGAGTACGAGAACATGCCGATTTGCTGGCGCACGAATTCGAAGTCGTGGCCTGGCGCCTTGGCTTTCAGCTTTTCCACGAAGGCATTGCGCATTTCGCGGATGCGCACGCGCATGCCGGCCAGTTCCTCTTCCCACAGCTGGCGCAGTTCCGGCGTGGCCAGGACGGTGGCGACGACTTTGCCGCCATGGACTGGCGGGTTCGAGTAGTTGGTGCGCACGACGCGCTTCAGTTGCGACAGCAGACGGGCCGCCTCATCGGCGCTGGCGGCGACGACGCTCAGGGCGCCCACGCGCTCGCCGTACAGCGAGAACGATTTCGAGAACGAGTTCGACACCAGCAGCGGGCCGCCCGCGTCGGCAAAGCGGCGCACCACGGCGCCGTCTTCGGCGATGCCGTTGGCGAAGCCCTGATAAGCCATGTCCAGGAACGGCACCAGGCCGCGCGACGTGACGACGGCGATGATCTGGTCCCACTGGGCCACGCTCAGGTCGGCGCCGGTCGGGTTGTGGCAGCAGGCGTGCAGCACGACGATGGAACCGGTCGGCATGGCGTTCAGGCTGGCCAGCATGCCGTCGAAGTTCACGCCATGGGTGACGGCATCGTAGTAGGTGTAGTTATTCACAACGAAACCGGCGTTCTCGAACAGCGCGCGGTGGTTTTCCCAGCTCGGGTCGCTGATGTAGACCTGGGCACCCGGCGCGAAGCGCTGCAGGAAGTCGGCACCGATCTTCAGTGCGCCCGTGCCGCCGATCGCTTGCACGGTGATGGCGCGGCGCTCTTGAATTACGGCGCTATCGGCGCCAAATACGAGTTCTTGCACCGCCTTGTCGTAGGCAGCGAGGCCTTCGATCGGCAGATAGGTGCGTGGGGCGGCCTGTTCGATCAGGATGGCTTCCGCCTTGCGTACGCAAGCTAACAGAGGCACTTTACCGTTGTCGTCATAATAGACGCCAACGCCCAGATTGATTTTGGCGGGATTCTGGTCCGCGTTAAATGCTTCGGTGATGCCCAGGATCGGGTCGCGTGGGGCCATCTCGATGGCGCTAAACAGACTGGCAGAAACAGTTGGGTTCGTCATGATAAGATTGGATTCGATTGGAAGCAGGTTCACAGCGGAGTTGTAGACAGCGCCCCGAAATACAACGCCAGGGCCGCCAGCAGAGCACTATTCTAACAAAGGTCTGATTCACATGCCCGAATTATCTACCGCCAGCGAGGCGGAAAGCGCAATTATCTCTTTCCCGGACTCCCCCTTCAAGCTGCACCAGCCCTTCCCTCCGGCCGGCGATCAGCCCACGGCAATCGACCAGCTGTCAGAGGGGATTGCCGACGGACTGGCCTTCCAGACCCTGCTGGGCGTGACCGGTTCGGGCAAGACCTACACCATGGCCAACGTCATCGCGCGCATGGGCCGGCCCGCCATCGTCTTCGCGCCGAACAAGACCTTGGCGGCGCAGCTGTACAGCGAGTTCCGCGACTTTTTCCCGCAGAACGCCGTCGAATACTTCGTCAGCTACTACGATTACTACCAGCCCGAAGCCTACGTGCCGCAGCGCGACCTGTTCATCGAAAAGGACTCGTCGATCAACGAGCATATCGAGCAGATGCGTTTGTCGTGCACCAAATCGCTGATGGAGCGGCGCGACGTCATCATCGTCGCCACCGTCTCGGCCATCTACGGTATCGGCAATCCGAACGAATACCACCAGATGATATTGACCCTGCGCGTCAAGGACAGGGTCGCCCAGCGCGACGTCATCGCGCGCCTGATCCAGATGCAGTACACGCGCAACGAGGTCGATTTCGGCCGCGGCACCTTCCGCGTGCGCGGCGACACGATCGACATCTTCCCCGCCGAGCATGCGGAGCTGGCCGTGCGCCTGGAAATGTTCGACGACGAGATCGAATCGATCCAGCTGTTCGACCCGCTGACGGGCCGCGTACGGCAAAAGATCCCCCGCTTCACCGTGTACCCGGGTTCGCACTACGTCACGCCCCGCTCCACCGTGCTGCGCGCCGTCGAGACCATCAAGGACGAGCTGCGCGAGCGCCTCGAGTTCTTCCGCAAGGAAAATAAACTGATCGAGGAGCAGCGGCTGGAACAGCGCACGCGCTTCGACCTGGAAATGATGGCGGAGATCGGTTTCACCAAGGGCATCGAGAACTACTCGCGCCATCTGAGCGGCGCGCTGCCCGGCGAACCGCCGCCGACCCTGGTCGATTATTTACCGCCCGACGCATTGATGTTCCTCGACGAGTCGCACGTGCTGACGGGCCAGCTGAGCGCCATGTACAACGGCGACCGCTCGCGCAAGACGAACCTGGTCGACTACGGTTTCCGCCTGCCGTCGGCGCTCGACAACCGGCCCTTGAAATTCGAGGAATTCGAACAGAAGATGCGCCAGACCGTGTTCGTCTCGGCCACGCCGGCCGAATACGAAAAGACCCATTCTGACCAGGTGGTCGAACAGGTCGTGCGCCCGACCGGCCTGGTCGACCCGCAGATCATCGTGCGTCCGGCCAGCAGCCAGGTGGACGACCTGATGTCGGAAATCGTCGAGCGCATCAAGAAGGACGAGCGCGTGCTGGTGACCACCCTCACCAAGCGCATGTCCGAGCAATTGACGGAATACCTGGGCGACCATGGCATCAAGGTGCGCTACCTGCACAGCGATATCGAAACGGTGGAGCGCGTGGAAATCCTGCGCGACCTGCGTCTGGGCACCTTCGACGTGCTGGTGGGGATCAACCTGCTGCGCGAGGGCCTGGACTTGCCGGAAGTATCGCTGGTCGCCATCCTCGACGCGGACAAGGAAGGCTTTTTGCGCTCCGAACGCAGCCTGATCCAGACCATCGGCCGCGCCGCGCGTAACCTGAACGGCACGGCGATTTTGTACGGCGACCGCATCACGGACTCCATGCGCCGCGCCATCGACGAGACGGAACGCCGCCGCGCCAAGCAGATCGCCTTCAATACGGCCAACAACATCATCCCGATCGGTGTGAAGAAATCGATCCGCGAAATGATCGACGGCGTCTACAGCCCGCAGGAAGCGCGCGAGACCCTGCAGGTGGCGCAGGAAGCGGCGAAATTCGAAGCGATGAGCGAGAAACAGGTCAGCAAGGAAATCAAGCGCCTGGAAAAACTGATGGTCGACCACGCCAAGAACCTGGAGTTCGAAAAGGCGGCGCAAGTGCGCGACCAGCTGCACATCCTCAAGCAGCAGCTGTTCGGCGCGCCCGGCACCGACAATGTGGCGTCGATACTGGGCAAATAAGCCCCACGCGCTGGCATGGCGCAGGTCGGATTAGCTGGCTGACAGGCCAGCGCAATCCGACATCAGCACTTAAACCAACGCCAGCAATATTGTCGGATTACGCGGCGTGCCGCCGCTAATCCGACCTACGCGGCTTCATGCTTTCACATCCTCGATATACGCACGGATGATGCTGGCGAAATCCGCATCGGCCGTCAAGCCCAGCGACTCGGCCCGTGCCGTGTCCCAGGCGCCGGGCCAGCTCTTGACGATGCGCTCGACGGCCGGATCAGGGGCATAGCTGATGCGGGCAACGACGTCCGTGCCGGCGACTTGTTCCAGCGCGGCGATCATCTCGCCCACGCTCACGCTCAAGCCCGGCAAGTTCACCGTGCGGCTGGCGCCAAACATCTCGCCCGCCAGTTCGTGGCCGGCGATCAGCGAGGCGATGGCGCCGCGCGGCGACAGCAGCCACAATCGCAAATCGGTGGCCACGGGGCAGACGGCCGCCTCGCCATTCAACGGTTCGCGGATGATGCCGCTGGCGAAAGACGACGCCGCCTTGTTCGGCTTACCGGGACGCACGCTGATGGTGGGCAGACGCAGCACGCGGCCATCGACAAAGCCGCGGCGGCTGTAATCGTTGAGCAGCAATTCGCCGATGGCCTTTTGCGCGCCGTACGACGATTGCGGGTTCAGCGCGGTGGTGTCCTGCACCACGTCCGGCAGCTTGCCGCCATAGACGGCCACGGAGCTGGTGAAGACCACTTTCGGCTTATGTCCCAGTTCGCGGCAGATATCGAGCAGCAAACGCGAGGCATCGAGGTTGATGCGCATGCCCAGCTCGAAATCGGCTTCCGCCTGGCCGCTGACGATGGCGGCCAGGTGGAAGATCGACGCGGTCTGCACATCGATGGTGGCGCGCATCAAGGCGCCGTCGGCGATGTCGCCCGTGACCACGTTGACGCGCGCATCGTTGAAGTCATGCGCGGCCACCACGTCGACCAGTACCAGCTCGCTGATGGTCTGCAACTGGCCGTGGCTGTCCGTCAGCTGGCCTTGCGCCAGCAAGTGGCGCGCCAGGCGCTGTCCCAGGAAACCGGCGCCGCCGGTAATCAGTACCTTCATTTCAATTCTCCTTGCGTGTTGTTGTATGCGGCAAGCCAGCCCAGGCCATCCTCGGTACGCCCGCGCGGACGGTATTCGCAGCCGATCCAGCCCTCGTAGTCGAGCTCGTCGAGCAGCCTGAATAAATACGGGTAATTGACTTCGCCATCGTCCGGTTCATTGCGGGCCGGGACGCTGGCTATCTGCACGTGGCCGATGCCGTCGAAGTTGTTTTGGAACGTCATGGCGATATCGCCCTCGACGATCTGCGTGTGATAAAAATCCATCTGCACCTTGACGTTGGGCGCGCCCGACTCCAGGCGCAGCGCATGGCCCTGCGCCTGCGTGACGAGGAAATAGCCGGGCATGTCGCGCCCGTTGATCGGTTCGATCAGGAGCTCGATGCCATGCTCGCCCACGGCTTTCGCGGCGTACCGCAGGTTGGCCAGGTAGGTGGCGCGGTGCAGATTGACGTCGGCGCCCACGGGCAGCAGGCCCGCCATCATGTGCACGCGCGGCGTGCCCAGCGCCAGCGCATATGCGATGCCCTGTGCCACGCCAGCGCGAAATTCCGCTTCGCGGCCCGGCAGCGAGGCGATGCCCCGCTCACCGGCCGCCCAGTCGCCCGGCGGCAGGTTGAACAGCACGTTCTGCAGCTTGTTTTCGCGCAGCCAGCCGGCCACTTCCTGCGGCGCGTGATCGTAGGGGAACAAAAATTCGACGCCCGTGAAACCCGCTTGCGCGGCGGCGGCAAAGCGCTGCGGGAAAGGCACTTCATTGAACATCATGGTCAGGTTGGCGGCAAAACGGGGCATGCGTGTCTCCTTGAATTCTATAGTTCGAGTTTGAATGTCTGCTTCAGGTCCGCGATCTGCGCCGCGTCGAGCGGGCGCGTGGGCACGTCGCGCAGCAGCAGGAACAGCTTGGCCGTCTCTTCCAGTTCCTCGGCCGCATACACGGCCGCTTCCAGGCTGGTGCCCGACACGACGGGACCGTGGTTGGCCAGCAGCACGGCCGAGTGCTTGCGCGCCATGGCGCCGATCGCGCCCGCCAGCGCCGGGTCGCCCGGACGGTGATACGGCACCAGGGGCAAGCGCCCCACCTTCATCACAAAGTATGGCGTGAGCGGCGGGATGCAGTCGTCATGGTTCAAGCCGCACATGCACGACACGGCGGCCGAATGCGTCGAGTGCAGGTGCACGATGGCGCCCGCGCTGCTCCGCTCTGCGTACATGGCGCGGTGCAGGAACGCCTCCTTGGACGGCGGCGCTCCGCTGATCAGCTTGCCATCCCAATCGAGCTTGGACAGCTGCGCCGGATCGAGCCGGCCCAGGCTGGCGTTCGTCGGCGTGAGCAGCCAGCCGTCGGACAGGCGCACGCTCAGGTTGCCGCTGCTGCCCGCCGTCAAGCCCCTTTCGAACAGGGACTTGCCGAAGTCGACGATCAGCTCGCGCTGGCGCGATTCCGTGGCGCTCATGCCAGCACCTGCCAGGCCTTGCTGAAGAAATCCACGGTGCCGAAATTGCCGGACTTGAGGGCCAGCGCCAACGGTGCCCTGCCTTCGTCGCCCGGCGCTGGCAAGGCTAGCGTCCAGGGCACGCCGGGGTCGATTTCGGGGCCGATGCGCAAGCCGGCAATGCCCAGCGCTTTCACCACGGCGCCCGAGGTTTCGCCGCCGGCGACGATCAACTGGCCCACGCCGAGGCGCACCAGTCCCTGCGCGATGGCGGCCAGGGCTTCCTCGACGAGGGCGCCGGCACGCTCCACGCCCAGCTGCGCCTGCACGGCGCGCACGGCGTCCGGCGTGGCCGTGGCATAGATCAAAATGGGGCCTTGCGCCAGGTGCTGATTCGCCCAGGCCAGCGCCTGCGCCACCACGGCGTCCACCACCTCGCCGCCCGCGGCCAGCGACAAAGGGTCGACGTGGAAGGACGGCGCCAGTTCGCGCAGGTGCGCCACCTGCTGCTGCGTGGCCACGGAACAGCTGCCCGAGATCACGGCGCGCAATCCGGAGGCCGGCGGCAAGCGCCCCGCCTGGCCCGCAGGCGATGGCGACAACTGGCCCCGCTGTCGAAAATTCTGCGGTAATCCCAACGCGATGCCGGAACCGCCCGTGATCAGTTTCAAGTCGGCGCAAGCGGCACCGATGGCTTCCAGGTCGCGGTTCGACACGGCATCGACGACGGCGAAATGGCAGCCCTGGCCGCGCAAGTCCGTGAAGCGCTGGGAGATGGCGGCCGCGCCCTTCTCCACCACACTGTAATCGGCCAGGCCCACCTTGGCCTGCACCTGCTGCTGCAGCACGCGCACCAGATTCGAATCCGTCATCGGCGTCAGGGGATGGTCGCGCATGCCCGACTCGGCCAGCGGCACGTCGCCGACGAAGAGGTTGCCCTTGTAGATGGTGCGGCCATTCGCGGGAAACGCGGGGCAGGCGATCGTGAAGTCCGTGTCGAGCGCCCGCATCAGCGCTTCGGCCACGGGACCGATATTGCCGCGCGGCGTGGAGTCGAACGTGGAGCAGTACTTGAAGTAGAACTGGCGGCATCCGGCTTGCTGCAGCCAGGCCAGCGCGACCAGCGATTCGGCCACCGCCTCTTCCGGCGCATTCGTGCGCGACTTGAGCGCGATGACGACGGCATCGACGTCGGCTGGCGGCGGACCTTGCGGCACGCCGATCAGCTGCACCGTGCGCATGCCGGCCTTGACCAGCATGCCGGCCAGGTCGGTGCCGCCCGTGAAATCGTCGGCGATACATCCCAGTAATACAGTCATCATGATTCCTTTTTGATTCAGTTACGCTTTCGCCGGCAGATCGATACCGGGGAAAGTTTTAATCACGGCCGCATCGTCCTCGCCGCCAAAGCCAGCGGCCGACGCCTGCATGAACATCTGGTGCGCCGTGGCCGACAGGGGCAGTGGAAAGACGCTCTTTTTCGCGTAATCGAGCACGATGCCCAGGTCTTTCACGAAAATGTTCACGCTTGATAACGGCGTATAGTCGCCCTTCAAGATGTGCGGCACCCGGTTCTGGAACATCCAGGAACTGCCGGCGCTGTTCGAGATCACTTCGTACAAGGCATCGGCATCGCAGCCGGCGCGCAAACCCAGCGCCATCGCTTCGGCTGCGGCGGCGATGTGCACGCCGGCCAGCAGCTGGTTGATCATCTTGACTTTCGACCCCTGCCCCGGCTGTTCGCCCAGGCGGTACAACTTTGCACTGATGGCGTCGAAAATGCCCGCGCAAACGTCGAATACCTCAGGCGCGCCGGCCGCCATCACCGACATCTCGCCGGCTTGCGCCTTGGCCGCGCCGCCGGAAATGGGCGCGTCGATGAAGCGCAGTCCCATGGCCGCCAGGCGAGCACCGAGCGCTTCGGCAAATTCGGGCGCCACGGTGGCGCAGGCGATGACGACGCTGCCCGGCGCCAGGGCGCTGGCCGCGCCGTCTTCGCCAAACAGCACGGTTTCCGTCTGCTGCGCATTGACGACGACGATCAGCAAGGCCTGCACCTGCGCCGCCAGCGCGGCCGGCGATTGCGCCGCATGGGCGCCCTTGTCGACCAGCGTTTGCACGGTTTCCGGGCGCACGTCGCAGGCATGCACTTCAAAGCCCGCACGCAGCAACGATTGCGCGATGCCCATGCCCATGGCGCCCAGGCCGATCACGCCCACTTTTTTCATTTCTACGTTCATCTGCTACTCCAGTCTTATTTGTTCACCAGCTTGGCCGGCACGCGCATGATGATGAACGCGCCGATCACCAGGATGCCGGCCAGCAGGTAGATGGCGATGTCGGTCGATTGCGTCAGGTCCTTGATGGAACCGATCATGTACGGCGCCGCGAAGCCGGCCAGGTTGCCCACCGAATTGATGGCGGCGATGCCCGCGGCGGCCGAGACGCCACCGAGGAAAGCCGTCGGCAGGCTCCAGAACATGGGCGAAGCGGCCAGGATGCCGCCGGCGGCGATCGTCAGGAAGAAGATGGCCCAGCCCGTGTTGTGGGCGCCGGCCAGCGCGCTGCAGACGATGGCGGCGGCGCCGACCACCAGCGGGATCGCCATGTGCCAGCGGCGTTCGCGGTATTTGTCCGAGCTGTGGCCCAGCAGGATCATCGATGCCACGGCCACGGAGTACGGAATCGCCGTGAACAGGCCGATATTGAGCACGCCCGTCACGCCGGCCGCCTTGATCAGGCTGGGCAGCCAGAAGGTCAGCGAATACTGGCCCATCACGCAGCAGAAATAAATCAGGGCCATGACCCAGATGCGCGGGTCGGCGAACATGGCGCGGATCGACGGGTGCGATACCTTGCCCTGTGCTTCCGTGGCGATGCGCTGCTCGAGGATGACTTTTTCGTCTTCCGTCAGCCACTTCGCGGCGCGGATGCTGTTGTCGAGGTACAGCAGCACGGCCACGCCCATCATCGCGGCGGGTATCGCTTCGAGCACGAACATCCACTGCCAGCCCGCGTAGCCGTGCCAGCCGGCGAAGGTTTCCATGATCCAGCCCGACAGGGGGCCGCCGATCAGGCCCGCCACGGGAATGGCGGCCATGAAGGTGCACACCATGCGCGCGCGGCGCTCGGACGGATACCAGTAGGTCAAATAGAGAATGATGCCGGGGAAGAAGCCCGCCTCGGCGATGCCGAGCAGGAAGCGCATCACGTAGAACTGGGTCGGCGTGGTGACGAACATGAAGGCGCCCGAGATGATGGCCCAGGTGATCATGATGCGGGCGATCCACACGCGCGCGCCGATCTTGTGCAGCATCACGTTGCTGGGCACTTCGAACAGGAAGTAGCCAAGGAAGAACACGCCGGCGCCCAGGCCGTACACGGTTTCGGAAAACTGCAGGTCGGCCAGCATTTGCAGCTTGGCGAAGCCCACGTTCACACGGTCGAGGTAAGCGACGATGTAGCACAGCATGAGGAAAGGGATGATGCGCCAGGTCACCTTGCGATAGACGGCGTCGTCGATGGTTTTCTGGCTGGCGGCCACGCCGGCCGCCTGCCCGGGCAATGCTTGTGTTACGTCCATGCTTGTCTCCTGATCGCTGGGGGATCGACCGTGCCTGGTTTTTATGGTCCACCGGAGGTGGCTGGCAACTTGTCTAAAATTTGTATGGATGTATATTATGTGTGTGTTTTGTGTGTGTCAAGCTGTATATTCCATATAATGGCAAGCAGGCAAGCCCGCATAAAAACCGCTAGCACAAGGATGCATCCGATGGACCGCACGTTCCGCTTTACCCTTCCCCCGCCGGAGCCCGCCGCGGGCAGTTTCACCACCGGTACCCTGGGTGCGCGGGTGGCGGCACGGCTGCGCCAGCAAATCCACAACGACGGCCTGGCCGGCGGCACGCGCTTGCCGTCGGAGCAAGCCATGGCCAGCCACTTTGGCGTCAGCCGCACGGTGCTGCGCGAAGCCATCGCCCTGCTGCAGGCGGACGGCATCGTCGCCACGCGCAAGGGCAGCGGCACGTTCGTGTGCGCGCAGGATGGCGCGAAGACGGGCGAACGGGGCGACGAGCTGACGGAGCAGTCCGTGCAGTCGCTGCTGAATCTGATCGAGGTGCGCCAGGGACTGGAAGCGGAAATCGCCGCGCTGGCGGCCGTGCGGCGCACGCCGGGCCAGCTGGCCGACATCGAACACGCGCTGCGCCGCATCGAGGAAGCCGTGGCGGCCGGCGTCGACGGCGTGGAAGAAGACGTGCGCCTGCACCTGTGCATCGCCGAGGCGACGGGCAACCCCTACTGGCCGAAATTCGTCGCCATGTTCGCCGACCCGATCCGCTCGGCCGTCAAGGTGACGCGCGCGAATGAAGCGCGGCGCACGGACTTTTCCATCGAAGTGCGGCGCGAACATGAAAAGATCGTGCAGGCGATCGCCGATGGCGACCCGCTGCGGGCGCGCCAGGCGGCCATGGAACACATGCAGCACGCGGCCGAGCGCGTGCGCCTGGCCGACCGCGAATTCTGGCGCGGCGACGGCGGCGCGCTGGCGCGCACGCTGGGGCGCGATCCCATCATGCAAAAATAAGGTCCAGGTCCTCGATTCTCCTGCGCCGCACTGCAGCGCTCATGCACGCCGCCCCTGCTTTCCTATGCTCGCGCTCATCATGTCGAACAGGGTGCGTGACGCGGGCGGCATCGCGTGCTGATGCCGGCTGATCAAGCCCAGCGTGCGCTTGACGGCGGGATTGACGAGCGGCACGCCGACCACCGCGCCTTGCCGCTCCGGCAGAATCGACAGGCCCGGCACCGCCGCCACGCCCAAGCCCGACTCCACCAGCGCCAGGATGCCTGACACGTGGTTGATCTCGCACGAGATCCACGGGTGTTTTTCCACGCCGGCCAGCGCCGCATCGAGCACGCTGCGGTTGCCGCTCGACTTGGCCACCGAGATATAGCGTTCGTCGACCGTATCCTTCCAGCTCAGCTTCTTGCGCTTGGCCAGCCGGTGATCGGCCCGCATCGCCAGCACGTAGGTCTCGACGTAGATGGGCTGGAAATGAATCTCCGGATTTTCCGCGCCCGTAAAGCTGATGCCGAAGTCCGCCTCGCCAGACAGCACGAGGTTGAGCACGTCCTGCGCGCTTTCGTCATGCACGCGCACGCGGATTTTCGGAAACTGCGCGCTGAAGCGCTTGAGCACATCGGGCAGGAAATGCCACACGGCCGAGGGCACGCAGGCAAACGTCACCGTCCCCGTGCGGTGCGCGGCCAGGTCGGCCACGCCCAGCACGGCATCTTCCAGGCCGTTGAGCGCATCGCGCACGTTCACCAGGAACACCTGCCCGACATTGGTCAGCTGCACGCGCCGGGTGGTGCGCTCGAACAGCTTGACCCCCAGCGCATCCTCGAGTTTTTCGATGCGGCGGCTGAGCGCCGGCTGCGACAGGAACAGGTCGGCCGCGGCCTGGCGAAAGCTGTTGCGCTCCGCCACGGCCACGAAAGCCTGCAAATCATGAAGCTCGTAATTGATGCGCTGCATGCATTAATCCCCGGAAAAATTGCAATTATCAAATTATGCCATTTCAACGATGATGGGGTCTGAATGCTGAGCCTCGCCAAGAAGGCCTGAACTGAAAAAGGAGACATGATGCGACACCATTCCACGTTCGCGCTTTTACCGGCGGCCGGCGGCGACGCCGCCGGCGTCACGGAAACACACCTCAACAACCGCCACGGCACGGGCTTGACACCCGGCCTCATGAAAAAATTTTAACATCAGGAGAACCATCATGCCTCAGCATATTCTGCTGCAAACCTCGCGCCCGCTGCTCGCGGCGCTGGTGCTGCTGGCCGCCGGCGCGGCCCATGCCGCCGACATCCGCGTGGTCAGCTCGGGCGGCTTCGCCCAGGCCTACAAAAACCTGGCGCCCGCCTACGAACGCGCCAGCGGCGACCAGTTGCTGTCCGAATGGGGTCCGTCGATGGGCACCACCAGGAATGCGATCCCGGCGCGGCTGGCGCGCGGCGAGCCGATCGACGTCGTCATCATGGTCGGCGACGCGCTCGACAAACTGATGCAGGAAGGCCGCCTCGTCCCCGGCAGCAAGGTGGTCCTGGCCAATTCGCCGATTGCCTGCGCCGTGCGCCACGGCGCGGCAAAGCCCGACATCAGCACCTCCGAGGGCTTGCGCAGCGCTTTCCTGCAGGCGCACAAGGTGGCCTATTCGGACAGCGCCAGCGGCGAATACATCGAGAAGCAACTGATGAAGACACTGCACATCGCGGAGCAGATGCAGGGCAAGGCCGCCAAAATTCCCGCCACCCCCGTCGGCGAAATCATCGCGCATGGCGAGGCCGATTTCGGCTGCCAGCAGCGCAGCGAGCTGCTGCCGGTCCAAGGCATCGACATCGTCGGCCTGCTGCCGCCGGAAGTGCAGCTGATGACGCAATTTTCGGCGGCGCTGGTCCCGGGCGGCAAGGAACCGGAAGCCGGCCGCGCCTTGCTGCGCTTCCTCGCCGCCCCTGCCAACGCCGGCGCGATCGAAGCGACCGGGCTGCAGCCGGCATCGGCACCAGCGACAGCAACGCACTAGCCGACGTCACTCATCTTTCATCGAGGTAAATCATGGCCATTCCATCGACCGCCGCACCCCTCGCCGAGCCGACAGCGCCGCGCGCACAGGCACGCCCTCCCTCGCGCATCGCCACCGTCATCCGGGTGACGAGCGGGAACTTCATCGAAATGTACGATTTTTTCCTGTTCGGCTTTTACGCGACGTATATTGCCAAGGCCTTCTTCCCCGCCACCAGCGAATACGCGGCCCTGATGATGACCTTCGCCACCTTCGGCGCGGGTTTTTTCATGCGGCCGCTGGGCGCCATCATCCTTGGCAGCTATATCGACCGCATCGGCCGGCGCAAGGGACTGGTGCTGACCCTGGCCATCATGGCTTCCGGCACGGCGCTGATCGCCTTCGTGCCCGGCTATGCGACCATCGGCTTGCTGGCGCCGTTCCTCGTGCTGATCGGGCGCTTGCTGCAAGGTTTCTCCGCCGGCGTGGAGCTGGGCGGCGTGTCGGTCTACCTGTCCGAGATGGCGACACCCGGCAACAAGGGCTATTACGTCAGCTGGCAATCGGCCAGCCAGCAAGTCGCCATCATCTTTTCCGCGGCGCTCGGCTACTATCTCAACGCAACCTTGAGCAAGGAATTCATCGCGGACTGGGGCTGGCGCATCCCGTTCTTCATCGGATGCTCCATCATCCCCGTGGTGTTCTACATCCGCCGTTCGCTGCAGGAGACCGAGGCCTATCTGACGCGCAAGTCGCATCCGACGTTCCGGCAAATGCTCAAGACCATCAGCCTCAACTGGCCGCTGGTCGTCAGCGGCGCGATGCTGATCGTGTTGACGACGGTGGCGTTCTATCTGATCACTGTCTACACGCCGACCTTCGGCAAGAGCGTGCTCAAACTGAGCACCGAAGACAGCCTGCTCGTCACCTTGTGCATCGGCCTGTCGAACTTCCTCTGGCTGCCCGTCATGGGCGCGCTGTCCGACCGCATCGGGCGCTGGCCCATCATGGCCGCGTGCGCGGCGCTGACGATGCTGACCGCATACCCGTCCCTGTCCTGGCTGGTCGCCCATCCCAGTTTCGAGCACATGCTGATGGTCGAGCTGTGGCTGTCCTTCCTGTACGGCAGCTACAACGGCGCCACCATCGTCGCGCTGACGGAAATCATCCCGGCCAGCGTGCGGACCACGGGCTTTTCGCTGGCCTACAGCCTGGCCACCGCGCTGTTCGGCGGCCTGACGCCGCTGGTGTCGACCCTGCTGATCGAGAGCACCGGCGACAAGGCGGCGCCAGGCTACTGGATGGCGGGCGCCGGCGCCATCAGCCTGCTGGCGACGTGGCTGATCTATCGCGGCATCGTCAAGGAGCGCCATCCCGTTCCGGCCTGAACCAGTACGGCCTGGCCAGACGGCGCATTAGGGCCAGGCTGGCCGGCGCATGTGGAACAGGCTGGCCGGTCCGATCTCGAAATAATCGGCCGGGCCGCCGCCGCGCAATATCGGCGCAGCGGCGGCCGTGTCGTACACGCCGTCGACCAGCAGATGGCGCGCGATGTGCACGCCCACCACTTCCCCCAGCACCAGCCAGCTGCCGACACCGTCGCCATTGACGCCCTGCAGCTCGATGATCTGCGTGCGCCGGCATTCGAAGGACACGGGGCTTTCGGCCACGCGCGGCACGTCCACGATGCGCGAGGCGGCCGGCGTCAGGCCGGCCAGCGCGAATTCGTCGACTTCGGGCGGCGCCGGCGCGCAACTGGCGTTCATGGCCTCGGCCAGCGGACGGGTCGCCAGGTTCCACACGAATTCGCCCGTCTGTTCGATATTGCGCAAGGTATCCTTGCGGCCGATGCTGGAAAAGCCGATCAGCGGCGGATGGTAATTGAAGGCGTTGAAAAAGCTGTACGGCGCCAGGTTGAGCACGCCCGCACTGCTGCGCGAGGCGATCCAGCCGATCGGACGCGGCCCCACGATGGCGTTAAAGGGATCGTGCGGCAGGCCGTGGCCCTGCGCAGGTTCATAAAAATGGATGGGGTCAAGCACGCGGATTCCTGAAGTCAAAGGAAGTCAACGGCGCCCGGGATGGAACGCCTGGAACGACAGCTTACTGGAATTGCCGCCACCGCGTTGCCAGCCCGCCGGCGCGCCGGGTGCGCTCGCGCACGCAGCGCGACAATTGTATGGCGCACGGCCCTTGGCCTCGCTTATGATGGGGCAACTCAACCCTTATCATCGCGCTATCGCCCATGCCTACCCTCACGCTGCACCAGAAAGTGTTCCTGCTCCTCTTGAGCATCGTCACCATCGGCTTCGGCTGGATATTGGCGCCGTATGCGGGCGCCATCTTCTGGGGCGTCATCCTGGCGATCCTGTTCGCGCCCGTGTACCGCTGGCTGCTGGCCAAAACCAGGGGCCGCGCCGGCCTGGCTTCGCTGCTGACCTTGCTGTTGATCATCGTCATCGTGATCCTGCCGCTGTCGCTCATTTCCGTATCGCTCGTGAACCAGGCGGCCAGCGTCGTGGAAATGGTGCGTTCGGGCGAAATCACGGTCGCCATGTTCTTCAATAAAATCATGGCCGTGCTGCCGCAATGGCTGATCAACCTGCTCGAGCGCTTCAACCTGACCAGCCTGGCCAGCCTGCAGGACAAGCTGGCCGAGGGCGCCACGCAGGTAAGCCAGGTGGTGGCCGTCAAAGCCATCAATGTGGGCCTGTACACCTTCGAATTCCTCACCAGCCTGTGCATCATGCTGTACCTGCTGTTTTTCCTCATGCGCGATGGCTCGACCCTGTCGGCCCGCATCAAGAACGCCGTGCCGCTGAGCCGCAAGTACAAGCAGCGCCTGTTCACCAATTTCACCACGGTGATCCGCGCCACGGTGAAGGGCAACATTCTCGTGGCGATCGCCCAGGGCGCCCTCGGCGGCCTGGCGTTCTGGTTCCTGGACGTGCCGGCGCCCCTGCTGTGGGCCGTGCTGATGGCCTTCCTGTCGCTGCTGCCGGCCGTCGGCGCCGCCCTCGTGTGGGCACCCGTGGCAGCCTACTTCCTGGCCACGGGCGCCATCTGGCAAGGCGCCGGCCTGGCCGCCTTCGGCGTCTTCGTCATCGGCCTGGTCGACAACGTGCTGCGCCCTATCCTGGTGGGCAAGGACACGAAGATGCCCGACTACGTGGTGCTGCTGTCGACCGTGGGCGGCATGGCCCTGTTTGGTCTGAACGGCTTTGTCATCGGCCCCGTGGTGGCGGCCCTGTTCATCGCCTCGTGGGACCTGTTCGTCTCGGCCAGCGAATTCCAGGCTGAGGATTAAAGCCTGGCACTGGGGGAGCGGGCAATGCCACGGCCAACATCAGCATGGCCCGGACCGCTTGCATTGATCCGGTGATTGCACTATCGTTGCTGCACGCGCGTGTTGCCAACCTTGCACAGGAGATCCCACCGTGTCGCTGATCCTCTACGGCCATCCCTTTTCCTCGTACACGCAAAAGGTGCTCATCGCCCTGTACGAAAACGCCATACCGTTCGATTTCCGCTGCCTGGCGCCGGACATGCCGCAGCACCTGCAGCAGTGGCTGGCGCGCTGGCCGCTGCGCAAGTTTCCGCTGCTGGTGGATGGGGAGCGCAACGTCGCCGAGACCAGCATCATCATCGAATACCTGCAGCTGGCCCATCCCGGCCCGCTGCGCCTGCTGCCGGACGACGCCATGCAGGCGCTGGACGTGCGCTTTCTCGACCGCTATTTCGACCTGCACGTCATGACGCCCGTGCAGCATGCCGTCGGCGCCGCCCTGACGGGCGACCCGGCGAAGACCGAGGAAGGCCGCGTGTTTGCCGGCAACAAGCTGGACCTCGCCTACGCCTGGCTGGAAACCCGCCTGGCCGGCAAGACGTGGGCGACGGGCGAAGACTTTACCCTGGCCGACTGCGCCGCCGCTCCGTCGCTGTTCTATGCGGACTGGACGCAGCCGATTCCCGCCACGCTGCCCCTGCTGCGCGCCTATCGCGCCCGCTTGCTGGCCCGTCCATCGTTCGCCCGCGCGGTGGACGAGGCGCGTCCGTACCGCCACCTATTCCCCCTGGGCGCGCCGCAGCGCGACTGACCTTGTTCAGTAAACCTGTTCAGGCAAACACGGGCCGGAAAAAACTGCGCTCGTAGCTGACGATGCAGCGCGTCTCCTCGGCATAGCGGAAGGCGGCCTGGCATTCGGCATCCTGCATCGAATCGCTGCGGTACTGCTCGTACAAGGCCAGGCTGGGGAACGAGAACATGGCCAGGGCCACATTGCTCGCGCCTTCCGATGGCAAAAAGTAGCCGTGGTGCTGGCCGCCGAAGCGCTCGACCAGCGGTATCCACAGCTTGCCGTAGGCTTCGAATTCCCGCAATTTATACGGGTCGATGATGTAGCGCAAATAACAGGTGATCATGCGGTTTCCTTGTGTATGTTCAACTCCATCAGCATGCCGGATTCCCAGGAGCCGATGGCGGACAATGGCGAGCCGGGCAAAAAGTCCAGCGCGCAGGGATACGTAAATTCTTCCTGCGCCAGGACGCAGAGCCCGGGCCAGCCATACAACAGCAGCTTGCCCTTGCCGATGCGTCCCAGCGCGCTGCCGTCGGGCAGCCAGCGCAGGGCGTCGCCCGTGCCGCCGCCCGCCTCCACCGGCACCGTGGCCAGCCGGCGGCCATCGGCCAGCGCATACACCGACAGGAACTCCTCGCCGCCCGCGTGATGCAGCACGGCCAGGGACGCTCCGTCGGGCGATGGCGCGCACGACTTCAGTCCTGGCAGCGACAGCACCTTGCGCCCGCCGCCCGCCTGCAGGGGCCAGTCCCATACGCTGCAGTAGTCGGGCGGCTGCACCTGCCCCTCGTCCACCGATTTGACGCCGTGCAGGACCAGCAAGCGCCGCCCGCCGTCGATAACGTGGACACCGCGCAGCATCTCGCCCGGGTGCTCCTGCATGAAGCGCACCTCGCCCGTCTGCGCGTCGCGCAGCCGCAGGCGGCCATCCCAGGCGCCGTCGGCAAGATACTGCCCGCACGGCGACCACGCGGGGCCGCAGCCTTCGCCATCCTTCCTGTTCTGGAAATTGAGCAGCAGTTGCCCCGATGCCGCTTCCACCACGGCCAGCTGGCCCGTCGTGCTCTTGATGGCCAGCCGGCTGCCATCGGGCGAAAAGGCCATGCCCGACATGTGCGCGATGAATTTGCCGCGCCACAGTTTCTGGCGTGCCGCCACGTCCCACAGGACCAGGTCGCGCCCCAGCACCGCCAGGCGCGTGCCGTCGGGCGAGAACCGCACGCCGTAGCTGCAGCCCAGCTTCAGCGGCTTGCGCGCTGCCGTCATGGGCGCGCCAGGCGGTAGACGACGCTGTCGATATCGTAATGACGTTCCATGCCCACATATTGCATGCCCAGGCGCGTCATGACCTTGATCGAGGCGGCGTTGTCGGGATGGGCCACGGCCACCACTTCCGGCGCGCCGACGACGTCGAACGCATGCGCGACGATGGCGGCCGCCGCCTCGCTGGCATAGCCCTGCCCCCAGCCCGTGCGCGCCAGGCGCCAGCCGATTTCAAGGGGATTGGCCCTGTCGCCGGAGAGGTGCTGCAGGCAGGCCATGCCCACCAGTTCACCGTCATCGAGGCGTATCAGCGCCCACCACGAATAACCCCATTCGACCCAGCGGCCCATGGTGCGCGCGATGGCCGCGCGCGTCACCTCTTCGGTCTCGGGCTGGCCCGCGTTCAGGTAGGTCATCACCTCGGGATCGGTGTTGAGCGTGCGCATGCGCTCGTAGTGGCTCTCGTTGATCGGTTCCAGGCGCAGCCGCGCCGTCGTCAGTATGGTCATCGCATTTCCTTGGACGAAAAAAAAGACGATACACGATCGTCTTTTTTTTGCAAGCGCGCACGCAATTACTTGCCTGCTTCGCCCTTCTTGATCCACGCCGCCAGCTGGTGCGGACGCAGGCCGTCGTAGTCTTCGAACGGCTGATGGATCCACGGATTATGCGGCAGTTCGTCGAGGAAGTAGTCGGGACGCACGACGGAGCAGCCCTTGAGCCAGATCACGGCCGATTTGACTTCGGTCACGTCAGGGAAGTTTTCCTTCAGGTGACGCGTGACCTTGTCCAGCGTGACGCCGGAATCGGCCAGGTCGTCGACCAGCAGGATGCGGCCGGCCAGCGGGCCCTTGGTCATGGTCATGTACTTGGCGATATCGAGGTCGCCGCGCACCGTGCCCGCGTCTTCGCGGTAGGAGCTGGTCGACAGGATGGCCAGCGGCAAATCAAAAATGCGCGAGAACACGTCGCCAGGACGCACGCCGCCGCGCGCCAGGCACAATACCTGGTCGAATTTCCAGCCCGATTCATAGACCTTGAGCGCCAGGCGCTCGATCAGGCGGTGGTACTCTTCCCAGTTGACCCAGAGATGTTGATCGTTCGATTGTGGGGTAGTCATGATAGTGAAATCTTATTATTAGCGTGATTAAAAAAATCCGCCTTGCGGCGGATTGTGTCCAGCAGCTTACTCGAATGGGTGGCGCAGCACGATCGTTTCTTCACGATCCGGACCGGTCGAAACCATGTCCACCGGTACGCCGACCAGTTCTTCGATGCGCTTGATGTAGGCGCGCGCCGTGGCAGGCAGGGCCGCCAGCGATTTCGCGCCGACCGTGCTTTCCGTCCAACCCGGCATCTCTTCGTACACGGGCACGCAACGGGCGGCTTCTTCAGCACCCGATGGGAAGATGTCCGTGGCCACGCCGTCGATGGTGTAGCCGGTGCACAGTTTCAGCGTTTCGATACCGTCGAGCACGTCCAGCTTGGTCAGGCACATGCCCGTCACGCCATTGATCTGCACGGAGCGGCGCAGCAAGGCGGCGTCGAACCAGCCGCAGCGGCGGGCACGGCCCGTCACGGTGCCGAATTCATGGCCGACTTGCGCCAGATGGTGGCCAACGCCTGCATCCGTTGGCAGTTCCGACGGGAACGGGCCGGAGCCGACGCGCGTCGTGTAAGCCTTGGTGATGCCCATGATGTAGTGCAGCATGCCAGGACCGACGCCCGAACCGGCGGCGGCATTGCCGGCCACGCAGTTCGACGAGGTGACGAACGGATAGGTGCCGTGGTCGACGTCGAGCAGGGAACCCTGCGCGCCTTCGAACAGCAGATTCGCGCCGGCCTTGTGCGCCTTGTACAGCGCGCTCGACACGTCGGTGACCATCGGACGCAGACGCGGCACATAGGCCAGCGCGTCGTCGAGGGTCTTCTGATAATCGACTTTCGGCGCCTTCAGGTAGTTTTCCAGCACGAAGTTGTGGTAATCGAGGTTTTCGGCCAGCTTTTCGGCAAAGCGCTTCTCGTTGAGCAGGTCGGCGATACGGATCGCGCGGCGCGCCACTTTGTCTTCGTAGGCCGGGCCGATGCCCTTGCCGGTGGTGCCGATCTTCGCATCGCCACGCTTGGCTTCACGCGCCAGGTCGATCGCGGTGTGGTAAGGCAGGATCACGGGCGCCGCGTCCGACACTTTCAGGCGCGAGGCGACTTCGACGCCGACCGCTTCGAGCTTGTCGATTTCGCGCAGCACGTCCGGCACGGAAACGACCACGCCGTTACCGATGTAGCAGGCGACGCCTGGACGCATGATGCCCGACGGGATCAGCTGCAGTGCGGTTTTGACGCCGCCGATGACCAGCGTGTGGCCTGCATTGTGGCCGCCCTGGAAGCGCACCACGCCTTGGGCGTGATCGGTCAACCAATCGACGATCTTGCCTTTACCTTCATCGCCCCATTGGGTGCCGATGACAACAACGTTCTTTGCCATAATTTTCTTTGACATCACTCAACCTAAGTTTTTAAGAATCCAGCTACTACCATTATCGGCAAGTACCAGCACGCGATCGCACTCGAACTCGTCTTGTTCATTACTGTGACCCGGCATACTCTGGATCACGACCTCGCCCGCCTTGCGCAACTCGGCGATTTTTTCCTTCAATTCCGGCGCGCTGCCCCACGGCGCGCGGATCGAATGCTTCCGTTCCGCGGTCGGCAACAGGCGCGCCAGTTCGCGCAAATCGAGCGAGAAGCCGGTCGCGGGACGTGCCCGGCCGAACGCTTCGCCGACGTGGTCATAACGGCCGCCGCGCGCAACCGCGTTCGGCAAGCCTGGTACATACAGCGCAAACATCGCGCCGCTTTCATATTGGTAGCCGCGCAGGTCGGCCAGGTCGATCGCCACTTCGGCGCGGCCCAGGGCCTTAGTTTCCACAGTCGCGGCCAGCGCGGCCAGTTCGGCCAGCGCCTTGAGCACGCCCGGCAGCGGCGGCAGCACTTCGCGCGCACGCGCCAGCACATCGATGTCGCCGTACAGGTTCGGCAAGGCCAGCAGCGCATCGCGCGTGACGGCGTCGTAACCGGCAGTCAGGGCACGCAGGCCCGGCGCATCTTTCGCGCGCAGCAAGGCGTACAGCGCAGCTTCGTCGCGCCCGGCGGCGGCGTCTTGCGCAATGATAGCGCGCAACAGGCCGACGTGCGACAGATCCAGGCGCACGCTGTCGAAACCGGCCAGTGCCAGCGAAGCGAGCGCCAGTTCCTGGATCTCGGCATCCGCTTCCAGGCCGGCGTGGCCATAGATTTCGGCGCCGATCTGCAGCGGTTCGCGGGTGGCGTGCAGGCCCGACGGACGGGTATGCAGCACGCTGCCGGCGTAGCACAGGCGGGTGACGGTGGCACGGTTGAGCAGGTGGGCGTCGATACGCGCCACTTGCGTCGTCATGTCGGCGCGCAGGCCGAGCATGCGACCCGACAGCTGGTCGACCAGTTTGAACGTGCGCAGGTCGGTATCCTTGCCAGCGCCGGTCATCAGCGATTCCAGATACTCGAGCAGCGGCGGCATCACCAGTTCATATCCGTACAGACGGAAATTATCCAGCATGAGGCGGCGCAGCTCTTCGATCTTGCGCGCTTCCGACGGCAGAACATCGGCAATATTTTCGGGCAAAAGCCAATTCGGCATGAGGGAGCGAGATACGGAAGAAAGTTGAAAAAATGCATCATGCGAGGCAGCGGCGGGCGCGCCAGGCAAGAGGCCGAACCTGATATTTTACGCGAAAACACGGGCCTTTAGGGATAAGTTGTCCGAAACGCTGCCGCACGGCCCTAAAAACACCGCATTTTACGCCTTCCCGCAACAACTGGACGGGCACAAAAAAACGGGGCCGGCATCGATGCCGGCCCCGCTGCTGCCACCCGTCCTTGCGGACTGGCGCAGTACCGATGCTGTCTTACTTCTTGGACGGAGCGGCCGTGCCGTTACCCTTGAAGTACTTGAAGAATTCCGAACTCGGATCGACCACCATCACGTCGCCCTTGTCCTTGAACGTGGCGCGGTAGGCTTCCAGGCTGCGGTAAAACTTGTAGAACTCCGGATTCTTGCCAAACGCTTCCGCATACACCTGCGACGCCTTGGCATCGCCCTCGCCGCGGATCTTCTCGGCTTCGCGATACGCTTCGGCCAGGATCACCGTGCGCTGCTTGTCGGCGTCGGCGCGGATTTTCTCGGAGTCGGCCGAACCGGTGGAACGCAGTTCATTGGCCACGCGCACGCGCTCGGACTTCATGCGCTCGTACACGGAGTTGTTGATCTGCTCGACGTAATCGACGCGCTTCAGGCGCACGTCGACGATGCCTACGCCGATGGCCTCGGCCTCGGCCGCCACCTTGGCCTTGATCGCCTGCATCACCTTGCCACGCTCGCCCGAGATCACTTCGCGCACCGTGCGCTTGGTGATTTCATCGTTCAGCGCCGCCTTGACGATTTGCGACATGCGGTTGCGCGCACGGCTTTCATCGCCGCCGAAGCTGCGGAAATAGGTCTTCGGATTGACGATGCGCCACTTCACATACGCGTCGACGAGGATATTCTTCTTCTCGGCCGTGATGAAGCGTTCCGGTTCCGGCGTATCGAGCGTCAGGATACGCTTGTCCAGGTAGATGACGTTCTGGAACGGCGGCGGCAGCTTGAAGTACAAGCCTGGCTTGCTGATCTCGTCCTTGACTTCACCGAGGGCGAAGACGATGGCGTATTTACGCTGATCGACCACGAACACGGTCGAGGAAAGGAGCATGATCGCGATGAAGCCCGCGATCAGGGCGGCAACGATACGGTTCATTAGCGGCTCTCCCGTTCACGCGAAGAGCGGCTGTCACGGCGCTGATTGACTTCTACTGTCGGCATGGCTTCCTGTGGCAAAACGGTGTTGGCTGCGGGTGTCGCGGCAGCACGGACGGCAGCAGCGGCAGCATCGGTGGCAGCCGTCTGGGCGATCAACTTGTCGAGCGGCAGATACAGCAGATTGCTGCCCGTCTTGGCGTCAACCATGACCTTGCTGGCACTGCTGAACACTTGCTGCATCGTTTCCAGATACATGCGGTCGCGCGTGACAGCCGGCGCCTTCTGGTACTCGACCAGCACCTGCTTGAAGCGCGACGCGTTACCTTCGGAGTTCTCGGTCACCATGGCCCGGTAGGCCTCTGCTTCCTGCACCAGGCGGAATGCTGCGCCGCGGGCTTTCGGAATGACGTCATTGGCGTAGGCCTGGCCTTCATTCTTCTGGCGTTCACGGTCCTGGCCTGCCTTGACGGCATCGTCGAAGGCGGCTTGCACCTGCTCCGGCGGCTGCACGGCCTGCATCGTCACGTTGTTGATCAACACGCCAGCCTTGTAATCTTCAAGAATCTGCTGCATCAATTTCTGCGTATCAAAAGCCACTTTTTCGCGGCCTTCATACAGCACGAAGTCCATCTTGCTGCGGCCGACCACTTCGCGGATCGCCGTCTCGGCGACCTGGCGCAAGGTGTCTTCCTGGTCGCGCAGGCTGAACAGCCATTCCACGGGATCTTTCAGGGTGTACTGCACCGCGAACTGGATGTCGATGATGTTTTCATCATCCGTCAGCATCAGCGACTCGCTGGCCTGCTTGTTGCGCAGCGAGGTGCGATAACCCACTTCCACCGTGCGCACCTGCGACACGTTGACGGTTTCATCGGTCTGGAACGGATACGGCCAGCGCCAGTTGAGACCGGCCGGCGCCGTGCGCGTGTATTGGCCAAACGTCAGCACCACGCCGCTCTGGCCCTCTTGCACGATGAAGGCGCCGCTGGCGAGCCAGATGAAGACGGCGATCACGCCAACGACGCCGGCGGTGATGCCGGCGCCCTTCATGTCGGGGCGCGGGCCACCACCGCCACTGTTGTTATTGCCGCCGTTGTCGGGACGGTTCTTCTGTCCGAAAAAGGCGTTCAGGCGCTGATTGAAATCGCGCCACAACTGATCGAGGTCCGGCGGACCTTCGCCGGGCTTTTTGCCTTCTTGGGCTTTCTTGCCGTCGTCCTTGCGATTGCCCCAGCGGGGATCGTTCAGGGACAACTTCAAGCCTGTTTTTTTGAGTAGGGAGACAAGCATAACTATCGTGTTCCGACTTGGGAGTGGGTGGAAATCCTATCGTCCTCGCCAGGCTCTTCGTCCTGGTCCGGGGCGGCGCCATCGTGCTGGTCGTACTGACCGTCAAACTGATCTTCCTGCGGTGCTTCGTCGTTCTGATACAGGTGGGCAGAACGGGGCGCCTTCCTGGCCATTTCGACGATCGCATCGCGCAGCAGGTCGAGCCCGCTGCCCTTCTGCGCACTGACGAACACGCGACTGATCGTAGCATATTCATCGCGCTCCACCGAAGGCTCCAGCCCGGCCGCATCGATCTTGTTCCACACGAGGATTTGCGGAATATGATCGGCGCCGATCTCTTTCAAGACCAGGTTGACCTGCTCGATCTGCTCCATGCGCACCGGCGACGCGGCGTCGACGACGTGCAGCAGCAGATCGGCATGGATGGTTTCTTCGAGCGTGGCGCGGAAGGCGGCCACCAGCTGGTGCGGCAATTCGCGCACGAAGCCGACCGTGTCGGAGATCACCACGTTGCCCACTTCCTGGCCCAGGTAAACCCGGCGCGAGGTGGTGTCGAGGGTGGCGAACAACTGGTCGGCGACATACACGCCGGCCTTGGTCACGGCATTGAACAGCGTCGACTTGCCGGCATTGGTATAGCCGACGAGGGACACCGAGAATGTGTGATTGCGGCCGCGCGCGCGGCGCTGCGTTTCGCGCTGCTTGTGCAGTTTTTCCAGGCGCGCGCGCAGGGCCTTGACACGGTCGCCGATCAGCCGGCGGTCGGTCTCGAGCTGCGTCTCGCCGGGACCGCGCAAGCCGATACCGCCCTTTTGCCGTTCCAGGTGGGTCCAGCCGCGGATCAGGCGCGTGGCCAGATGCTGCAGCTGGGCCAGCTCGACTTGCAGCTTGCCCTCGTGGCTCTTGGCGCGCTGCGCGAAGATGTCGAGGATCAGGCTGGTACGGTCGAGCACGCGCACATTCAGGCGCTTTTCCAGATTGCGCTGCTGGGCGGGCGAGAGGGCGTGATTGAAGATGACGATTTCCAGGCCATCGTTGACGACGACGTCGCCAATTTCATCGGCCTTGCCGCTGCCGACGAAATACGCGGAATCGGGACTGGAACGCTTGGCCGTGATGGTGGAAATCGGGTCCGCGCCAGCCGAACGCGACAACAGCATGAGTTCCTCCATGCTGGCGGCGAAGTCGCTGTGACCGAAGTCAACCCCGACTAGTGCCGCGCGCATGATGGCATCTGATGAGTTGCGGCGAACGCCGACGCCGATGCAAACGCATCAGCGCCGCTGGCGCGGACGGGGGCGATGGAGGGTGAAAGGCGCTGGGCCGTCAAGCTCAACGCTTTACTCCGCTTCAGATTCAATATTGAGATTGACGGCACGGGCCGGCACCACTGTCGAGATGGCATGCTTGTACACCATCTGTGTCACCGTATTGCGCAGCAATACGACATATTGATCGAACGATTCGATATGGCCCTGCAATTTAATGCCATTGACCAGGTAGATCGAGACAGGAACATGCTCTTTGCGTAATGCATTGAGGAATGGGTCTTGTAACAGTTGCCCTTTGTTGCTCATAACAGCTCCGTTGTTTATGTTGTTGTGTAAGAATTGGAGGCGACTCGCTTGATTTCAAGTGCTCTCACACCTTTCAAAGAAAGAAAGATGCGTCATAGCTACTGTAACCTGTTTTCGCGATCGCTGTCGCGCATGGCGCATTAACACTTTATTATTTCCGTGCAAATAACCATTGAATTGGCTGTCGGCGCCGCATTATCTCCGCGGCGCCTTAATATGCACTTAATCCAGCTGTTAACTCATTACTTGCTTGGCGTGCGTGCAAACGGGTTTTTACCCGTACGCAATTCGATGCGCAGCGGCGTACCGACCAGGGCAAACGTATCGCGGAAATGTTTTTCCAGATAACGCTTGTAGGGATCGCCAACGGCGTCGAGCGCATTGCCGTGAATAACGATCACAGGCGGGTTCATGCCGCCCTGGTGGGCATAGCGCAGCTTCGGACGGATCGAACCCTTGCGGCGCGGTTCCTGCTTCTCCACGGCTTCGATCAGGGCGCGCGTCAGCTTCGGCGTCGACAGGTCGCACATGGCGGCCGCATACGCGGCGTTGAGCGACTTCATCAGTGGACCGATGTTGGTGCCCTTCAGCGCCGAAATGAAGTGCATTTGCGCGAACGACAGGAAATCGAGCTTGCGGTCGATATCGATCTTGATTTCATCGCGCTGGTGCGATTGCAAGCCATCCCATTTATTCACGGCCACGACCAGCGCGCGGCCCGATTCCAGGATAAAGCCGGCGATATGCGCGTCCTGCTCCGAAATATCCTGCTGCGCGTCGAGCATCAGCACGACCACGTTGGCTTCGGAAATCGACTGCAGCGTTTTCACCACCGAGAATTTCTCGATCGCTTCAAACACCTTGCCGCGGCGGCGGATACCGGCCGTGTCGATCAGGGTGTATTGCTGGCCATCGCGTTCGAACGGGATCTCGATCGAGTCGCGCGTCGTGCCCGGCATGTCGAAGGCGATCACGCGCTCTTCGCCCAGCAGGGTGTTGATCAAGGTCGACTTGCCCACGTTCGGACGGCCGACGAGGGCGATCTTGATGCCGCGGTCGGTCTTTTCCAGCTCTTCAGGCTCATCCGGACGCTGCGCGAACGCCAGGTCCAGCATCACTTCGACGAGGTCGTTGACGCCGTCACCGTGCGCCGACGAGATCGCATACGGATCGCCCATGCCCAATTCATAGAATTCGGACACGACGGCCGTGTAGCGCATGCCTTCGCTTTTGTTGACCACCAACAAGACCGGACGACCGCTCTTGCGCAGGAAGTCGACGATGGTCTTGTCATGCGGGGTCAGGCCTTGACGGCCGTCCACGATGAACACCACCACGTCGGCCTCGGCCACGGCCTGCTTGGTCTGCAGTGCCATCTGGTGCATGATGCCTTCCTTGGCGACGGGTTCGAAACCACCCGTATCGATGACGAGGAAGGGACGTTCGCCGACACGGCCTTCGCCATAGTGACGATCGCGCGTCAACCCAGGCAAATCCGCCACCAGCGCATCGCGCGAGCGGGTCAGACGATTGAATAAAGTCGATTTCCCAACATTGGGTCGACCTACTAGTGCAATTACCGGCTTCATTGTATTACTCGACCGCGAGAGCGGTCACTGTCCCTGATTGGGTTTGAAAAATCAAATTCGAACCGGCAACGACGGGAGCCGAAACAATGGGGCTACCGTCGGTGCTGACACGACCTATTAATGCGCCATCTTCCCGTGACAGGAAGTGGATATAACCTTGATAGTCGCCGACGGCGACGCTGCGGCCGTAGGAGGCCGGCGTCGACAGGCGGCGGCGCGCCAGCGCCTCATTCTTCCAGGCGCTCTGGCCGGCTTCGCGGCTGAACGCCACCACGGCGCCCTGGTCATCGGCAACAAACACGAAACGCTGGTCGACGGCCACGCCCACATCGGACGAGATCGGCTTGGTCCAGCGCGGCACGCCCGTGGCGGCGTCGAAGCAGCCCGCCTTGCCCTGATACGTGACGGCGCACACTTCGCCTTCGAACACCACCGGCGTGCCGGCGATATCGGAGACGCGCTCCAGTTCGGTGGCGCCGCGCGGTTCGCTGACGACGATCTCCCAGCGTACCACACCGGTCGCTGCCGTCAGTGCCAGCAGCTTGCCGCCCGGCTGGGCCACGTAGATGTTCGCGCCGCCCAGCACCATGCCCGGCGCATTGCGCAAGGTCAATGCCGGCGTGGCGCGCTGCACCGTCCATTTGCGTTCGCCCGTCTTGGCGTCGAAGCCGACGATGCGGTTGTCCACGCTGCGCACTACGACCACGCCCTGCCCCACGACGGGCGCCGTCAATACTTCGCTGGACGCCTGCGCCTTCCACAGCTGCTTGCCATCGGCGTCAAACGCCAGCACGGCGCCCTTGGCTGCGCCCACGGCGACGACGGCGCCATCGCTGCCGGCGCCCGAGGTGATGTCGCTGCCGGCCTTGATGCGCCACGTTTCACGGCCGCTGGCCGCATCCAGGCGCGCCAGCGCGCCATCGGCGCTGACCACGTACAGGCTGCTGCCGGCCAGCGCGGGCGTCAACGCGTACACGCCGGCCTTGCCGATCGAATACTTCCAGGCGTCGCGCACGGCAATGCTCGATTTTAACTCGACCAGCTTGGCCGGCTCGACTTTCGGATCTTTCGAGGCGAACGGGTTCCAGGACGAGCAACCGGCCATCAGGGCCAACAGACTTGCAGCTACCAGCTTTTCAGTGACACGCATAAGTGTTATCCAACCTTTTTCTTGTACTTGTAAGGGCAAGGCAGGCGGCGCACAACGCCGCGCGGCCGCACCACCATCAGTGTTCCTGTCAGGCGGCGGCCTTGTCAGCCTTGGCCTTGTCTTCCGGTACCGTGCCGCCGATCGCTTCCAGTTTGACCTGGATCAGTTGACGGCCAGGATTGTTCTTGTCCGTCGCGGCTATCGCGGCCAGGTAGGCCGTGCGGGCATCGGCCAGCTTGTTTTGCGCCACCAGGATGTCGCCCTTGCGGTCGGCCACGGCACCGGCAAATTGCGCCACGGTGGCCGTCGCCAGCACCTTCAGCGCTTCATCATAGGCTTTTTCGTCCAGCAGGACGCCGGCCAGACGCAACTTGGCGATGGCCTTGTACTCTTCCGTACCGTGCTCGGCCACCCATTGCAGCTGGGTCTTGGCCGTTTTCAGGTCGTTCGCGTCGAACGCCACCTTGGCCGCGGCCAGGGCGCTCATCTGTGCATATGCCGTACCGCTGAAACGCGACTGCATGTCGCTGGTCGCGCGCATCACCTTGGCCGTGTCCTTGGCGGCGATGGCGTTCTGCAGTTCGTCGTACAGCTGGCCCGCTTGCGCGGCCTGCGTGCGCTGGTAGTACTGCCAGCCAGCCCAGCCGCTGTAGCCGGCCAGCGCCACGATCAGGACCCAGGAGGTCAGATTGCCATTGCGCTGCCACCAGGCCTTGAGGGTTGCCAGTTGTTCTTGTTCTTCGTGATCGTATGCCATGGGTCGTCAGTTTGAATGAGTAGTTGATCGAGGGTAGTACGGTCTTGCTGCAAATTAATGGTGGTGATGCACGTGGCCGCCCGGACCGTGGTCGTGGCCGCAATCGTGGTCGCCGATGATCTGGTCCACCACGTAATCGACGACATCGTCGAACGGCACCGTGCTCTGCTGCGCGCCCGCATCGGCTTCGCGCATGGCTTTCACCGTCGCGACGTTGTTGGCGATTTCATCGTCGCCCAGGATCACGGCAAACGCCGCGCCGCTGGCATCGGCCTTTTTCATTTGCGTCTTGAAGCTGCCGCCGCCGTTGCTCGCTGCGCAATGTAGCACAACGTCCAGGCCCGCATCGCGAATCCGCTCGGCCAGCACGAACGCTTGCAAGCCTGCCTGCTCGCCCTGGTGCACCAGGTAGACGTCGCACTGGGCCGGCGCTTCCGGCTCGGCCGCATCCTTCATCAGCAGCACCAGGCGTTCGACGCCCATGCCGAAACCGACGGCGGGCGTCGATTTGCCGCCAAACATTTCCACCATGCCGTCATAGCGGCCGCCGGCGCAGACCGTGCCTTGCGCGCCCAGCTTGTCGCTGACCCACTCGAACACCGTGCGATTGTAGTAATCGAGGCCGCGCACCAGGCGTGGGTTGATGGTGAACGGGATATTGTTGTGGTTCAAGATCTTCTGCACGCCGTGGAAATGGGCCAGCGATTCCTCGCCCAGGTAATCGAGCAGCTTCGGCGCGCCATTGACCAGGTCCTGCATGGCAGGGTTCTTGGTGTCGAGGATGCGCAGCGGATTGCTGTGCAGGCGGCGCTTGGCTTCTTCGTCGAGCAGCTCGCTGTGGCTTTCCAGGTAGGCGATCAGGTCGGCGCGGTGGCGCAGGCGCTCGGCCGCGTCGCCGATCGAGTTCAGTTCCAGGCGGATGCCTTCCAGGCCCAGGTCGTCCCACAGGCGGCGCGACAGCATGATGATCTCGGCGTCGATATCCGGACCCGTGAAACCGATGGCTTCCACGCCGAACTGGTGGAACTGGCGGTAGCGGCCTTTCTGCGGACGCTCGTGACGGAACATCTGGCCCTTGTACCACAGGCGTTTCGGACCTTCGTAGACGAGGTTGTGCTCGACGACGGCGCGCACCACGCCGGCCGTGCCTTCCGGGCGCAGGGTCAGGTTGTCGCCGTTCATCGAATCGGTGAACGAATACATTTCCTTTTCCACGATATCGGTCACGGCGCCGATGGCGCGCGCGAACAATTTCGTCTCTTCCACGATCGGCGTGCGGATCTGCTGGAAACCGTAGCTTTGCAGAACGGACTGAGCCGTGTTTTCAAACAATTCCCACAGCGGGGCGTCGGCGGGCAGGATATCGTTCATGCCTTTGACGGCGGTGATTTTATCGAGCTTTTTATTTTCGGACATAGTGTTCTTCTTTGCTTTAACTTGATTGCCGGATTACGCGCGTAGCGCTAATCCGACCTACGCTGCTGCGCCGTAATGGCTTTTAACATAATTGAGGACGATGTCCTGGAATTCCTCGACGATGCGTTCGCCGCGCAGGGTGACGACTTTTTCGCCGTCGACAAACACGGGGGCGGCTGGCGACTCGCCCGTGCCGGGCAGGCTGATGCCGATGTTCGCATGCTTCGATTCGCCGGGACCGTTGACGATGCAGCCCATGACGGCCACGTTCATCGCTTCCACGCCCGGATACGATTTCTTCCACTCCGGCATCTGCTCGCGCAGATACGTCTGGATGTTGTCGGCCAGCTCCTGGAAGGTGGTCGACGTCGTGCGCCCGCAGCCGGGACAGGCGATCACCATGGGCGCGAACTTGCGCAAGCCCATGGTTTGCAAAATTTCCTGGCCGACGATCACTTCGCGCGTGCGGTCGCCGCCCGGTTCCGGCGTGAGCGAAATGCGGATGGTGTCGCCGATGCCCTCTTGCAGCAGCACGGCCAGGGCCGCTGTCGAGGCGACGATGCCCTTGCTGCCCATGCCCGCTTCCGTCAGGCCCAGGTGCAGCGGATAGTCGCAGCGCTGCGCCAGTTCGCGGTACACGGCGATCAAATCCTGCACGCCCGAGACTTTGCACGACAGAATGATCTTGTCGCGGCCCAGGCCCAGTTCTTCGGCGCGCACGGCGTTTTCAATCGCCGACGTCACCAGCGCTTCATACATGACGGCTTGCGCCGGCCACGGTTCGGCGCGGCCCGCGTTTTCATCCATGATGCGCGCCAGCAAGGCTTGATCCAGGCTGCCCCAGTTCACGCCGATGCGCACCGGCTTGTCATACTTGCACGCCGCTTCGATCATTTGCGCGAATTGCGTGTCGCGCTTGGCGCCCTTGCCCACATTGCCCGGATTGATGCGGTACTTCGACAGCGCGCGCGCGCAATCGGGGTAGTCGTTAAGCAGGGTATGGCCGTTATAGTGGAAATCGCCCACCAGCGGCACGTCGATGTCCATCTTGTCGAGCTGCTCGCGGATGTAGGGCACGGCCGCAGCCGCTTCGGGACGGTCCACCGTCAGGCGCACCAGTTCCGAACCGGCACGCGCCAGTTCCTTGATCTGGATCGCCGTGCCGATGGCGTCGGCCGTATCCGTATTCGTCATCGACTGCACCACCACGGGGGCGTCGCCGCCCACCCAGATCTGGCGCTGGCCGTGCGCGATCAGCACCTTGCGGCTGTCGCGGCGGCCGGAAGGGCCGGAGCCGATCGCTGTTTTCGAGGTAGCCATAATATTATCTTCTGAGTTTGCTTGAACGATTACTGCAATTATTTGATGCTGACACGCGAGATCGTGCCGCCGGCCACGGTCGGCAGCTCCAGCTTGGCGCCGCGCAAGGTTGCCTGCACAACACCCGGCTTGCCCACCACCAGAGTGGCCGGACCCGTGATATCGAACGTTTCCGTGCTGCCCGCCTTGACCATGCGCGAAATCAGCGGAGAAGCGCCGGGACGGCGGATCTCGACCCAGGAATCCTGCTCCACCTTCAGCACCAGCGCATTCGCGCCCACGGCAGGGGCAGCGGCAGCAGCGGGCGGCGTGACGGCAGCCGTCGCCGCTGTCGCCGGAGCTGGCACGGCGGCTGGCGGCACGGCGGCGGCCGGCGCCGAAGCGGCGGCAGCGGCAGGTGCGCCCGTCTGCGTATCGTTGCCTGGCGGCGGCGGCACGGAAATCAGGGGCACGGACGGCGTCTGCACGGGCGTCAAGTCCTGGCCCGGCTTGATCAGGGTCGTTTCCACCGGGCCCACTTCCGCATGCGCGGTTTCCTTCCCGGCCTGCGCGGACAGCAGGCTGGCCGGCACGTAGCCGAGTTTATAGGCGCCAAAGGCGGCCGCCACGACGACGGCCACGGCGCCGGCGATCCAGATTGGCGTCTGGTTCGACGAACGCTGCGTCATCGACGGGAAACGCGATTCCGAGAACGTGGCGGAAATCTCGCGCCGCACGGGCGCGGCCGGGTCTTGCGCCGGCGCCGGATGGACTTCGATCATGGCCACCAGCGGCGCCGCGTCGAGACGCACCACCTTGGCGTAGGCGCGCACGAAACCGCGCACCACGGCCACGTTCGGCAAAGCCGCCATGTCGCCCTCTTCCAGCGCGATCACCTGGCGCGGCGCCAGCTTGAGCTGGTCGGCCACCTGCTCCACGGGCCAGCCCAGCGCTTCGCGCTGCGCCTTCAACTGTGCGCCTGCCAACGCAAGATTGCCCTGGGGCTGCTGCTGAGGCGTTTCTGCCCACTCTGAATTCATTGGTATCCCTGTCTCACTCATCAAACGCCCCATTTTGATAAGCAGCATATTCGGGGGAGCCGGAATGGTGGTTGCGCAAATGCGCCCCCAGGCCAGCTTCCGCACCCGCATCCCCGAGCTTATGCTGCACCTTGATCCCGAGCCACAGCACATCGGCCGTCTGGCTCTCCATTGTCGCTACTTTACCGAGCCGCTCAAGGTAATGAGCCGCTTGCCGGTAGTCTTGCTGTTGGTAATACACGCGCACCAGGCCGGCATACGTGATTGCCGCGCCAGGTGCGATGCGCTCCGCCTTGAGCCAGTAGTCAGCGGCGCGCGGGTAATCTTTCATGACCAGGCTGCACGCCGCCGCATTATGCAGCGCAAGTTCAGGCGTGCCATAGGCGGCATCTTGCAATGCGGCATCAAAATACGCCAGCGACTGCGCCGCGCGCCCGGTCTGGCACAGAAACAGGCCATAATTATTGCTCAACTCGGGATTGTGGGGCGCGAGGCGCAATGCGTAAAGAAAATCTTTTTCAGCAGCCCCAGGTTGATGCATGGCAGCAAAAATCAGGGCGCGCATGCCGCGCACCTGGACGTTGTCCGGCACCAGCTGCACCGCCTGCTCTGCTTCGGCCAACGCCACCACAAACTGATCCTGCATATAATAGGCGCTGGCCAGCTGCAAGCGCAAGGCGGCGCGCTGCTCGACAGATGCAGCTTGCTCCTTGTCTGCGGTGGAAGCACAGCCGACCAGCAGCACAGCCAGGCAAACAGCGGCCACAGCAAGCGAGCGTTGGTAAGCCATGCCTTCCCTCATCAGGAGCGGATCTCCACGATCTTGCCGAAATTGGCGCCAAATTTCTGTTGATACTCAGTCATCTTTTCCATGCGTTCCTGCACCCGCGTGCGGTCCTTGACTTCGCCGGCCAGCTGGCCGCAGGCCGCATCGATATCGTCGCCGCGCGTCTTGCGCACGGTGGTGATGATGCCGCCATCCATCAGCACCTGGGCAAACGCCTTGATGCGCGGGTTTTTCGAGCGGAACAGGCCCGACTCGGGGAACGGGTTGAAGGGAATCAGGTTGAACTTGCAGTTCACGCCGAACTCGCGGTCTTGCACCAGCGCCAGCAGTTCGCGCGCGTGCTCGTCGCTGTCGTTGACGCCGTCGAGCATGCAGTATTCGAAGGTGATGAAATCGCGCGGCGCGAATTCCAGGTAGCGCTTGCACGCCGCCATCAATTCCTTCAGCGGGTATTTCTTGTTCAGTGGAATCAGCCCGTCGCGCAAGGCGTCGTTCGAGGCGTGCAGCGAGACGGCCAGGGCCACCGGCACTTCCTGCGACAGCTTGTCCATCATCGGCACCACACCCGACGTCGACAGGGTCACGCGGCGGCGCGACAGGCCGTAGGCGTTGTCGTCAAGCATCAATTTCAGGGCCGTGACGGTCGGCTCAAAGTTCAGCAGGGGCTCGCCCATGCCCATCATCACCACGTTGGTGATCTGGCGCTCGCCTTTCGGGCCCGGTTCGATGCCCTTGGTGCGGCGCAATTCAAATTCCGCCATCCACAGCTGGCCGATGATTTCGCCGACGCTCAGGTTGCGGTTGAAGCCTTGCTTGCCCGTCGAGCAGAAACGGCAGTTCACGGCGCAGCCGGCCTGGGTCGAGATGCACAGGGTGCCGCGGTTTTCTTCCGGAATGAACACGGTTTCCACGGCATTGCCATTGCCCACGTCAACCAGCCACTTGCGCGTGCCATCCGTCGACGTGTGGTCACTGATGATGGCAGGGGCGCGCACTTCGGCGCGCGTAGCCAGCTTGTCGCGCAGCGACTTGGCCAGGTCCGTCATGGCGTCGAAGTCGGAAGCGCCGAACTGGTGTATCCAACGTTGCAATTGTTTCGCACGAAACGGTTTCTCTCCCAACTCGGCGCAGTAAGCGATGAGTTGCGCGGGATCGAGGTCCAGCAAGTTGGTGAGGGTCGTCGTATTCATGATCTTGTCTATTCTAAAAATCCGTCCCCGCGCGCATCAGGGGCAAAGCACCACAGCGCAGCGGGAACAGGGGGTGATAAGTTATTTCACAGATAACGCCAGGAAATAACGTTATCTAAGGCAATTAAGCCTTCAGTTCTGGGAAGAAGTAAGCGATTTCCACTTTAGCAGCTTCGACAGCGTCGGAACCGTGTACGGCGTTAGCGTCGATCGAATCGGCGAAATCGGCGCGGATCGTGCCTTTTTCTGCTTTCTTCGGATCGGTCGCGCCCATCAGGTCACGGTGGGCCAGAACGGCGTTTTCGCCTTCCAGGGCCTGGATCATGACTGGACCGGAAACCATGAAGTCGACCAGATCCTTGAAGAAGCCGCGCTCTTTGTGTGCTGCGTAGAAGCCTTCAGCTTGTTCGCGCGACAGTTGGGTCATGCGTGCTGCAACGATTTTCAGGCCAGCGTTTTCAAAACGGGTGTAGATTTGACCGATTACGTTTTTTGCAACTGCGTCTGGTTTGATGATCGACAGGGTGCGTTCGATTGCCATGTGTGAAAACTCCAATAAAAGTAAGGTTTAAAACGATAAATTGATAACTCAATCAACCTTTGATTTTACCATACTCCACCCCATATCACCCAGACAGGCAGGGGCATCTTGCCGCCCTGTCCCTGTTTAATGAAATCTTAAGCTGCTTTTTTGGCAAATTCCGGCCCCCATGCTATCCTTGGGTAAAGCAGTAATTTGAATTGACAACACGGAGGCACTATGAATCAGAACATGCAACGCACCTTTGACCTGTCGGGGGGCATGCAGCAAGTCCGCCACCAGGTCTTGCGCAACACTTACTGGCTGCTGGCACTGTCCATGATACCGACCGTGCTGGGCGCCTTCATCGGCGTGCAGATGCATTTGCCGATGCTGACCGGCGGCATGGGCTTCATCATCTTCATGGCCGTCGCATTCGGCTTCATGTACGCGATCGAGAAAACCAAGAACTCGGGCCTCGGCGTCGCCGTCCTGCTGGGCTTTACCTTCTTCATGGGCCTGATGCTCACGCCTATCCTGACGCGCACGCTCGGCTACTCGAACGGCGGCATGCTGATCATGACGGCATTCGGCGGCACGGCCACCATCCTGGCCGTGATGGCGACGATCGCCACGGTCTCGAAGCGCGATTTCTCGGCGATGGGCAAATGGCTGTTCGCCGGCGTGATCGTGCTGATCCTGGCATCGGTGGCGAACATCTTCCTGGGCCTGTCGGCACTGTCGATCGTGATCTCCATGGTCGCCATCGCCATCTTCTCGGCCTACATCCTGTATGACGTGCAGCAAATCATCAACGGCGGCGAGACCAACTACATCTCGGCCACCCTGCGCATCTACCTGGACGTGTACAACATCTTCACCAGCCTGCTCTCCCTTCTGGGTTTCGCTGGCGGCAGCCGCGACTAAGCGCTAACGCAAAAACGCCCAGGGCGGCGTTGCAGTGCTTTGCCCTGAACGTTTTATGCGCTGCGCTTATGCGCCAGAGCATGAAAACAAAAGCCGACCCGCGGGTCGGCTTTTTTACGTCCGTTCAAATTACTTGATCTTCTCCGCCACCTCCAGCAGGCAGGCGCGGGCGCGGTCCAGGGTCGGGTTGTCGCGCTGGGCCGCATACACGGCGTAGGCGGAATGCGAGAATTCGGGCGCGTCGCGCACGCGGTACAGCAAGCCTGCGTCGAGATACGGCTGCGCGCTGCCGATACGAAAGTAGCTGGCGCCGCCCACTTCCAGCAGGTACACGAGGGCCAGCGGGCCCAGCGAGATCGACACGGGCGGGCTGCTCAGTTCAGGATACGCCGCCTGGTGGTTGGCCGCGAAGCTGGGTCCCCAGTCGACGTACACATAGGTATCGGCCTGCATCTGCCCGTCGGCGCGCGTGGTCACCATCACCAGCTTTTCCTCGGCCAGCAATTCGCTGGCCAGACCCGGGCGCTGCGGCGGGTTGTACAGCACGGCGAGGTCCAGCGAGCCGTCGTGCACGGCGTCGAGCAGGCGCGCGGGACTGTCGACCTCGGCCCGCAGGGCGATTTCGGGACAATCGCGGCTCATGCGTATCAGCCAGTCGCCGAGCAGCGGCTGCCACAGGCTCAGTTCGCAGCCGATGCTGACGGCGTCGTCGCGCCCCGGCGGCAAGGCCACCTGGTGGCGCGCCCGCTCCCACACCTGCACCATGGTGGCCGCATGGCGCATGAAGCGCTCGCCGGCCGAGGTCAGGCGCGCGCCCGCCTTGTTGCGCACGAACAGCTGGCGCCCCAGCTGCTGCTCCAGGGTGCGGATGCGGGCGCTGACGGCCGTCTGCGTCACGTGCATGCGTTCGGCCGCCATGATGAAGCTGCCGCAGGAAGCCACTTCGAGGAAGGTACGCGCTTGATTGATGTCCATCAAGCCATCATATCAGCTGACGCGATCATAGCCACCGAGCACGCCCTGCTTCGACAAGACCCACTGCCACAGCTGCAGGTCGCGCGCGCGGAAGGCGCCCGCGCAGGACAGCAAATAATATGACCACATGCGGTGGAAGCGCTCGCCCAGCTGGGCCGCAAACTGCGGCCACGCCTGCTCAAAGTTCGCATGCCAGGCCATCAGGGTCTTGTCATAGTCGGCGCCGAAGTTGTGCAAGTCCTCGGCGATAAATAAATCATCGATGGCGTCGCCGATCTGGCCGATGGAGGGCAAGTCGCCATTCGGGAAGATGTACTTGTCGATCCATGGATCGCACGCGGAATCGCGCTTGTTCTTGCCGATCGTATGCAGCAGGAACAGGCCGTCGTCTTCCAGGCAGCGGTGCGCCACTTCCATGAAGGTACGGTGATTCTTGTGCCCCACGTGCTCGAACATGCCGATGCTGACGATGCGGTCGAATTTTTCATCGGTGTCGCGGTAATCCTGCAGGCGGAAGTCCAGGTTTTCTCCGCCCGGCATGCCGCGCGCGTAGGCGACCTGCTCTTGCGAAATCGTCACGCCCACGCACTGCACCTGGTATTTTTCCGCCGCATAGCGCATGAAACTGCCCCAGCCGCAGCCGATGTCGAGCACGCGCATGCCCGGTTCCAGGCGCAGCTTGCGGCAGACCAGATCGAGCTTGGCCTCCTGCGCCTCGGCCAGGCTGCCGGCGCCCTTCCAGTAGCCGCAGGTATAGGTCATGCGCGGATCGAGCATGGCCGCATAGAAGGCGTTGCCCAGGTCGTAGTGCTCCTTGCCCACCATCCACGCGCGTCGCTCCGTCTGCAGGTTGAACAGGCGCGCGTACAGCGCGTGGAAGGCCAGGCGCATGGGGCGCACATCGTCGGCCACCTTGGCGCGCAGCAGATGGCAAAAGAATTCGTCGAGCTGCTGCGCATCCCAGTCGCCATCCATGTACGCTTCGCCCAGACCCAGGTTGCCGCTGGCGAAAGCCCGCTCGGGCACGCCCGGCTTGCGCAGCTGCATGTCCCAGGCGGCGCGGCCATTCAAGTGGATATCGGCGCGGGCCAGCAGCTCGGCCGCTTCGCGGGTCAGCCGCGTGTCGAGCTGGAGTTCCGTACTACTTGCCGGTGCTTGCTGTAACTGTGTCATTTGCTGCGTGTTCATGCCCTGCCGCCTCCAGATGGTTGTCGGTGCCAGCGCGCACCGGCAAGCCCGCTCAGAGGCCCGGCGCCGCGCCAGCCATCAAATTATCCGCCCGCCATCACCAGCTGGATAATGAAACATCATGGCGATTCATATCAAAATAATTGCTGCAAAATGATTTCAATCAATTATTTTATGGAAATATCTTATACAAGAAGCACACCGTAGCATGAAAAAAGCCGCCTGTTCGGCGGCTGTTCCCTGCGCGTTCGCGGCAATCCGCGCGACGATCAAAAGTCGTGATTCGGCGGATACTTGCTGTAAAAATCGTTATCCCATTTGAAGTTGGTAAACGCCACCGTCATCGATACGTCGAGCGCTTCGACGAAATGCCAGCAGCCGACGGGCAAAAACAGGATCTCGCCCGGTGCCAGCACGCATTCGCGCACCTGCACGTCGGCCATCAGCGGATAGCGCTGCAGGTCGATGGCGCGTCCGTCGACGGGTGTAAAACAGTGGCGCTGGTTGTACACGCGCGCCACCTCGCAGGCGGCCATGATGCGCAACCGCTTGCGCCCTTTGACTTGCGCCATGAAGTTGTTCGTCAGGTCATGGTGGAACGGCGTCACCGTACCAGCCGGGCCGAACCATAGAAAACCCGTCGGGCCGCCACTCTGCTCCAGGTACTCGGGCAGCTGGCCGATATCGTCCCACAGCTCGCGCAAGGCTTGCCGGTTCTGCGAATTGTTATTTGCCGTCATATAGAAATCATTGGTCGCACCGCTGCCCTCGACCAGGCTCGCGTACTCGCCGAACGCCATCTTGCGCTTGTGCGCCACGCTGTTCATTTCATACTGGGCATCCGCTTCGCGGCCGAACTGCACTTCCACTTCACGCTGCGCAAAATGGTCGCGGAAGTAGGCCGGGCTCCACTTGGCCAGGGCGGGCCAGTCATCCATCATGCCCGTGATGATGACGGGCCGGTTGGTCGAATAGTATTCGTCGAGGAATTCCTGCGCGGAGAGCCTGTCGCGGCGGGGAATCTCGGGCGGGCGCAGCTGGTTCAGCTTGCGCTGGATATCGATCACCCAGTCGCGCTTGGCCAGGCGGTTCGACAGGCGCACGGCGCCGGCCAGGTAGGGACTGTGCAACGCCAGCTCCACTTCGCGGCGCGCCAGCGGCTCCCCGATGCCGGCCTGCTGCAGCACCGGCATCAGCGCCGACGGATGGCTGCCCAGCATGAGGTTTTCCGCGATCCAGCTGCGCCACTCGCGGCTCAGCTCCTGTTCCTGTTCCTGCTGCTTGACTCCGAATGCCGATACCGCCGCCATCGCCGTCTCCTCTTTTTTTATATGAACAAGCGGCCGGGCAGCAATGCCGCCCGGCCGCATCCTGCTACGCTAGCACACGGTTAGCGTACCTTCCACACCTCGGTCGCCAGCACGCCGTTCGCGTCGCCATCGAGTTCCCACGAGAACGCGCCGCGCAAGCCCTGGTCTTTCACGTATTTCACCTTGGTGCCGATGACGGTCGGATCATCATAGCTCCACCACTGGCCGCCCGCCCCCGTGTACAGGTACAGCTGCTTGGTCACGGGATGGTAGTAGCGCGTGCCGGCTTTGGCGACGAGGATTTTATAGTCCTCGATACCCGACTCGTACGTGCCCGGCGCCGTGCCCGTGGCCGCCTGGTACAAGCCATCGCCGTTCGGTCCCGGCGCCACGCCCGTCCAGCCGCGGCCATAGAACGGTATGCCCAGCAGCAGCTTGTCGCGCGGCACGCCGGCGGCAATCATGTACTGCACCGCCTTGTCGCCCACGTATTCGCGCGCCATGCCTGTCGACGGATCGGCAGGGTCGGCAAACAGCTGGGCGTTGAAGTTGGTGCTGTTTTCCCAGCCGCCGTGGAAGTCGTACGTCATCAGGTTGATCCAGTCCATGTACTGCGAGTACAGGGCCGGTTCCGTGTTGTCGATCTTGTCCTTGCCGGCACCGACAGCGGCCGTCAACAGGTAGCGCTTGCCATTGGCGGCGCCGAGCGCATCGAGCTGGCTGCGGAATTCCGCCATCAGCAAGGTGAAGTTGCGCTTGTCGTTGGGGCTGACCGTGTTGTACGGCTGGCCGCCGCCGACCGGGTATTCCCAGTCGATGTCGATGCCGTCAAAGATGTTGGCCGCCGCACCCGCGCCGCCGCGACCGCCTTGCACCGGCAGGTTGCCCTTGATGTAGATATCGATACACGAGCGCACCATCTGCTTGCGCAGCGCATCGGTGGCCGAACCGACGGAGAAGTTCTTCGACCAGCTCCAGCCGCCCAGGGAAATGAACAACTTGAGGTTCGGGTGCGCCGCCTTCAGCTTTTTCAGCTGCAGGAAGTTGCCCGACAATGGAGCGTCCCACGGAATGGCCTGGCCATCGACGGTGCGCTTCGGCGTGCGGATGTAGTCGGCCTCTGCATCGCCGCCCGTGCCCGCGTCCGGCGAATTCGGATTCGTCGCGCCCGGCTCCGTCTTGGTGATCATGCCGCATTCGTAGCCGCCGTTTTTCGGATAGATATTGCCGAAAGCGTAGTTGATGAAGGTCAGCTTGTCGGCCACGCCGCTGGTATGCACGTTCGCCACCTCATAGTCGCGGCCATATACGCCCCATTGGGCGAAATAGGAACCGACTTCGCGGCCGGTCGGCGTTGGCGTCGGCGTCGGAGTAGGTGTCGGCGTCGGGGTAGGTGTCGGGGTTGGCGTTGGAGTCGGCGTTGGAGTCGGCGTCGGTGTCGGCGTCGGGGTTGGAGTCGGCGTGGTGCTGCAGATCTCCAGGCTGGTCCATGGTTTGCCCGTGCCGGCAGCGCCGCTGCTGGTCGACGGGTTGTCGCCCTGCGTCCAGTAGTTGGCGCGGTAATTCGTGCCCGCATAGCTGACGGTGGCGCCCGCGCTGTAAGCCGTGCCGGCCACCCATGCCAGTGCGCAGGTGCCGCCGGTTGGCGTCGGGGTAGGCGTTGGAGTGGGTGTCGGGGTTGGATTCGGCGTCGGGGTGGGCGTCGGCC
>NZ_LRIC01000069.1:0-90844 GCF_001758725.1 Janthinobacterium sp. HH106
CACCTGGGCGGCCGAGCCGCTGCCGGCTGCCGTTCGCATCGCCGTCGTGGCGCGCACGGCGCCGTCCGGCAAGACCGTGTTTGCCGGTTCGGCCGCCCAGGTGGCTGCCCAAGGCTGGCTGGCGGCCGAACTGGGCAAGCTGGGCGTGAAGCTGGAATGGGTGCCCGTCACCACCAATTCCGTGGCGACGCAAGTCAACGAGGCGTTTGCCAACCACTCGATCGACCTGGCCCAGTATGGCGACCTGCCATCGATCATCGCCAATGCCTCGGGCCTGCAGACGCGGCTGATTTTGCCGGGTGGCAGCTTCAGCAACACTTACCTGGTGGTGCCGAACGGCTCCACGGCCCGCTCGATCAAGGAGCTGAAGGGCAAGAAGATCGCCCTGCACCGTGGCCGGCCGTGGGAATACCCGTTCGCGCGCTTGCTGGAAGCGAATGGCATGAGCTTGCGCGACGTGAAAATCCTCAACCTCAATCCGCAGGCGGGCGCGGCGGCCGTGGCGACGGGCGGCGCCGATGCCTTCTTTACCCTCAGCGACGCCTTTTTGCTGGAAGATAAAAAGGTCGGCAAGATCATCTGGTCCAGCAAGGCGCCGCCGCAGGACTGGAAGATGCGCGCCGAACTGTGGGCCGACAGCGGTTTCCTGCAACGCTGGCCGCAGCTGGCCCAGCTGGTGGTGACGGCCTATGTGCGCGAGCATCACCGGGCCGCCGGCGCCGGTGGCGAAGACGAGTATGTGCGCACGGAGGCGGCGGCGGGCCAGGTGGAAAGCGTGGTGCGGCGCGAACTGGCAGGCGACCATACGCCGTGGCAGGCGCGCTGGTCGCCATTGTTCACGGCCAGCCTGCGCCAGCATTACCTGGGCGAGGCGGCATATGCGAAGAGCGCGGGCCTGATCGGGCGGCCCCTGCAAGTCGACAGCCTGTTCGCGCCCCAGTTCGTCAACCAGGCGCTGGCGCAGCTGAAATTGCAAACGTACTGGGCGCCATGACTTCCCTCACTATCGCCTTGCCGCGCTCTTGTGCGCCTGCGCATGCGGCGTCCATTCCCTGGCTGCGGCGTTTTGTGCGCTCGCCCTGGTCCGTGTGGGCATCGCCGCTGGCCTTGCTGCTGCTGTGGACGGCCGCCACCACCTTCGAGTGGATGCCAGCGCACATCTTGATGTCGCCCTGGCAAGTTCTGCTGACGGCGGCGGACCTGGCCGAAAGCGGAGAATTGGGCCAGCACCTGGGTATCAGCCTGTTCCGCCTGCTGGCCGGTTTCGGCCTGGGCGCCAGCGCGGGCCTGGCCTTCGGCGTCGTGCTGGGCCTGTCGCCTGGCTTGCGCAGCTATGTCGATCCCACTTTCAATGTCTTGCGCCAGTTGCCGACCGTCGCCCTGATTCCTTTGTTCATCTTGCTGTTCGGCATAGGCGAGAGTTTCAAGGTGTTTATCGTGGCCAAGGCCAGTTTCTTCATCGTCGCGCTGGCCGTGCATGACGCCATCCGCAACTTGTCGCAGCGCTACTTTGAGGTGGCGCAAGTGTATTGCTTTTCGCGCTGGCAGCGCATCCGTTTGATCGTCCTGCCCGCCATCGTGCCCGCCGCGCTGACGGGCATGCGCATCGCGCTGTCGCGTTCGTGGATGGTGCTGGTGGGCGCGGAATTGCTGGCCGCCGACAGCGGCCTGGGCCAGATGATGGAAATGGGCCGGCAAATGTTCCGCCTCGACGTGGTGATGGTGGGCGTGGTGCTGACGGGCGTGATCGGCTTCGGCCTGGACCGGGCTTGCCACGCGCTGGAAGCACGGCTGATGCGCTGGAAGCGCAGTGGAGAGAACGCATGAAGCAACGTTTGAGTGTGATCTTCAAGGGCGCGCTGCTGCCGCTGGCCTTGCTGGGCGCCTGGCAATGGGCCTCCGGGCAGGGTGCTGCCGCCGCCTACATCTTTGTCTCGCTGGGCGATCTGGCGCACAGCCTGCGCGACCTGGTCTGGACGGGCGAACTGTGGGTGCATCTGCGCGCCAGCCTGGGCCGCACGCTGGCCGGCTTGCTGCTGGGCGGCAGCGCCGGCATCGTCACGGGTGCGCTGATGGCGCAGTCGCCGCTGGCCGACCGCCTGATCGGCCCCTTGTTCCACAGCATCCGCCAAGTCCCCATGCTGGGGCTGATTCCCTTGCTGGGCTTGTGGGTGGGCAATGGCGACGACGCCAAGCTGCTGGTGATCGCCATCGCCGCCTTCTATCCTACCGTGCTCAACACGTATGCGGGCATGCGCCAGGTGGAAGGGAGACTGCGCGAAGTGGGGCAGGTGCTGACCCTGACGCGCTGGCAAACCTTGCGCCAGATTCTGTTGCCGGGCGCCATGCCGGCCATCGTCACCGGCGTCACGCATGCGCTGGCGTTCGCCTGGCTCGCTTGCCTCGGCGGCGAACTGCTGTTTGCGGCCGGTCCCGGCATGGGTTCCCTGTTGCTCAACGGTGAAGTATCGGGCCGTATGGACGTCGTCCTGCTGGCCGTGCTCGTGATCGCCTTGCTGGCGCAAGCGATGAACGTGGCGTTTGCGCGCCTCGCGCGTTTGCTGGTGAAGGGGCGCAGCAGTGACTAAATCCCTGCCATTCCAGCCAGACGCGGCCGTCAGTGCCCGCGAAGGCGAGTTGCGCGCCTTCCTGCTGCGCTTTATCGGCCTGACCTTGCTGTCGGGCGTGACCATCGGCATGAACAAGGTGCTGGCCACCTTGCTGGGCTTGCATTTGCACGTGAGTAATTTCCAGCTGGCCGCGATCAGCAGCGCGGAAACCCTGGCTATGGCGCTGGGGACCATTCCGGCCGGCTACATCTTGTCGCGCGGCAATCCGAAGCACCTGTACGCGGGCGTCAGCCTGAGCCTGGCGCTGGCCTTTTGCGTGCTGCCGTGGCTGCCCGGCTGGCAATGGGTGGCCCTGCTGATGTTTCTCGTGGGACTGTGCATCTCGCTGCGCATCGTGGCCATGAGTACCGTGTTTCTCGTGCGCTTGCCGGAACTGGGGCAGGGCAAGGCGGGCTGGTACAAGGGCACCTTGATCCTCGGCATGCAGTTCCTGGGTCCCCTCTGCGGCAACTACCTGATCGCGCAGTTGGGCCTGAAGGCGGGCTTTTTGATTTCCGCCCTGATGTTCGCCATCCTGGCCGTGCTGGGCTGGCACGTATTGCCCAACAATACTTTGCCGGATAACACGGCACCGCGCAAGCAGATGGGACAAAGTGCGCTGCCCGGTGCGGCCAGCCTGCGCGAGCTGCTGCGCCTGCCTATCGTGCGCGTGACTTACCTGTTCGAAATCCTTGCCAGCTTCACGGCATCCAGCGTGGGCGTGTTTTCCATCCTGCTGGCGATCCGCGTGCTGCACTGGCCTGCGCACCACTCCGTCTGGCTGATGGCCGTGCAGGGACTCAGCTGCGTGCTCGTGCTGCTGTTCCTGGGGCGCTTCGTGCTGGCCAGCCGTTACCGCGAGCAGCTGTATGGCGGCGCGCACCTGGCCATCATGGCGGCCTTGCTGATCCTGGGCTTGTGGCCATCCAGCGTCGCCTACCTGGCCGCCTCCGTGCTGCTGGGCCTGGGCCTGGGTGTGAATAACCTCGTCAATACGGACAATATCGCCCGCGCCCCCGTCGATAAGGCCCGCGTTTCCGCCCACCTGACCCTGTTCGGCATGGTGGGCGGCACGGCTGGCGCGCTGGCGGCCGGCCATCTGGCCGACGTGGCGGGCTTGCGTAATGTGTTCCTGATCTGGCTGTTTCCGTGGCTGGCCGCCTGGCTCTGTTTCCACGGCAGCCGCTGGCTGCGCCGGGCGCCGCCCGCCGCCATTCCTTCCCTCGCCCCCACTGCAGAGAGTGCGCCATGAATGATTTTGTTTCCCCATCGACCTTGCTGCCGCAGCGGCAGCTGAGCGGCGGCTTGCAAGTGCAGCACGTGAGCAAGTCGTTTGCGCTGAAAGGCGCGCCGCTACCCGTGCTCGACGATATTTCGCTGACCATCGCCCCCGGCGAATTCGTCGCCATCGTGGGCGCCTCCGGTTGCGGCAAATCCACCTTGCTGCGTCTGCTGGCGGGTCTCGATACGGACTACACGGGCTTGCTGCTGCATGATGGCGTGCCGATCCGTGGCACGGACTTGCGCCGGGGCCTCGTGTTCCAGGATCACCGTTTGTTTCCATGGCTGACGGTGCAGCAGAACGTGGCCGTGGCCTTCAGCAATACCCGTGTGCCGCAGGCCGAGCGCGACGCGCGCGTGGCGGCGGAAATCACGCGTGTGGGCCTCGACGGCTATGCGGATGCTTACCCGCATCAATTGTCGGGAGGCATGTCGCAACGGGCGGCCATCGCGCGCGCGCTCGTCGGGCGGCCCGACGTGCTGCTGCTGGACGAGCCGCTCGGTGCGCTCGACGCGCTGACCCGCTTGCGTTTGCAGCAGGAATTGCGCCGCCTGTGGCAGAACGAGGGCATCACCATGGTGATGGTCACGCATGACATCGATGAAGCCGTGTATCTGGCCGACCGCATCGTCGTGCTCGATGCGCGGCCGGGCAAGGTGCGCAGGGTGCAGGACGTGCCGCTGGCCCACCCGCGCCAGCGCGGTTCGCCCGGTTTCGTTGCCATCCGCGACGGCTTGCATGCGGATTTCAGCGACCTCGACGATGCGCACGCGCCCGTGGCGCAGGAAGTGGATCCCAGCACCCTGTGGGATGGCAATGAATGGGCGCGCAGGATGGCGCTGTAGTTTTTTTGATATCCATCAACCTGGAGAGACAGCATGAGCAATGAAAGTCAGGCAGCAAACCAAGCACTCGACACCCTGTGGTACACGCGCTGTCCCGTCCCCACGGGCCTGGGCATTTCCCTGCAGCAGGGCTGGCTGGAAGACGCCTTGCGCGCCGACGGTACCAGTTTGCGCTCCTTGCGCGAATCGGACCAGGAAGCCGTGCGCGAATCGCATTTCGACCATACCTTGCAGAATTCCGTGCGTCACGGCGGCAATATTCCCGCCCTGTGGGCGCGCGCGGCGGGGCGCGACACGCGCGTCATCGGCCTGTCGTGGTCGGACGAGACGCAGCTGATCCTTACTCTTCCCGGCAGCGGCATCGAGACGGCGCGCGACTTGAAGGGCCGGCGCTTCGGCTTGCCCCTGTGGGCCAGGGCGCAGATCGACTTTGCGCGCGCGCAAGCCTTGCGGGGGCTGGAAAACGCGCTCAGCCTGGAAGGTTTGACTGCTGCCGACGTGGAACTGGTCGATTATGTCATTCAAGCGGGCCAGAGCGAAACGCCACCGGAGCGGGGTGCGGCAACGAATCTGTTCAGCGGCGCGCGGCGCGGCGGCCAAAGCCCGGAGCTGCTGGGCTTGCTGCGGGGCGAGGTCGACGCCATTTTCCTGAAAGGCGCGTCGGCCGCCCAGCTGGCGCAGCAGTTCGGCTTGCACACGGTGATCGATACGGGCAGCCATCCGGAGCCCTTGATCCGCGCCAATAACGGCACGCCGCGCACCTTGACCGTCGATGCGCACTTGCTCGACCACCATTTTGCTTCCGCCGTGACTCTGGTGGAGCAGGTGCTGCGGGCCGAAGCGTGGGCACGCGGTCATGCGGACGAGACGCGGCGTTTCCTGGCGCGCGAATCGAATGCCAGCGAGCACTGGGTGCAAGTGGCTTACGGCAAGGATGCCCATCTGCGCCTGGACACGGATTTGGCGGAAACGTCGGTCGCCGGCTTGCAGGATTTCAGCGACTTTTTGTTCCGCTGGAACTTCCTGCCCAGCAAGGTCGACGTGCGCGCGTGGATCGATCCCCGTCCTTTCGACGCGGCGCTGGCGCAGACGCGCCGCGCGGCTTGAGCGGGAAGCACGTCAACGGTGGCCATGTTCGATGATGAGGAGAATGCGATGCGGCGACGCACGGTGATGGGCGGGCTGGCCTTGCTGCCCCTGGCGGGAAAGGCGGCCTCGGCGGCGAAAGCGGCGGGGGCGCCGCCGGCGGCCCTGCGCATCGCCTCGACGGGCTTTGCGGAAAACGGCAAGGCGGAACTGGGCGGCATCGCTTACCGCGTGCAGCAGGAAGGCTGGCTGGCCCGCGAACTCAAGCTGCGCGGCGTGCGGCTGGAATGGCTGCCCGTCACGGGCGACACGGGCGCGACCATGAACGAGGCGTTCGCCAGCGGGCGCATCGACATGGCCGCCTATGGCGACTTGCCGTCCGTCATACTCAACGCGGGCGGCGTGCGCACGCAGGTGATCGTGCCGGCGGGGCGCGGCACGGACCAGTTCCTGCTGGTGCCCACCGGCTCGCGCGCCACGTCCCTGGCCGAGCTGAAGGGCAAGCGCATCAGCGTGCACCGGGGCCGGCCGTGGGAACTGGGCTTGCGCCAGCTGATCGCCGACCAGCGCATGTCGCCCACGGATTTCCGCCTGATCAATATGGATTTGAAGCCGGGCACGGCCGCCCTGGCCACGGGCGCCGTCGACGCCTTGTTCATGATCAATGGCTATCCGCTGGAAGACAAGGGCATCGGCCGCATCATCTGGTCCAGCAAGGGCTTGCCGGAGAGGAAAATGCGCGCGGAACTGTGGGCGCGGCGCGACTTTACGCAAGCCTATCCCGATATTGCCGAACTGGTGGCCACGGCCTGGCTGCGGGCCCAGCATTGGGCGGCGCTCGATGGCAACCGCGAGGCCATCATCAAGGATGGCACGCGCAACGGCACGCCCGACAGCGTGGTGCGGCGCAGCTACGACGATCCGGGCTTGCAGTGGAAGGAGCGCTGGTCGCCGCTGTACGACGACGCCGTGTACCGTCATTACCGCCGCGTGCTGGCGTTTGCGCAGGAACAAAAGCTGATCCGGCTACCGTTGACGGCGGAAGAGTTGCTGGAACCGCGTTTCGTGGCGGCCGGCTTGAAAAAGCTGGGCCTGGCCAATTACTGGGAACCGGCCAAGGTGTAAGTAATAGTTTATAAATAAATTTTTAATCAGATAGTCTAAATTAAATTCAGACTATCTGATTAAGTGATAAATTTTTGGTGCTGTTTACTTCGATGGCCCATCCATTGTTATGTAATTCACTACATCGCCAAGTAACTCGCTTTCAGACATAGCTGCTGCCATCGCGGCCAAAGATTCTATTTTTGTTTCAAAACATACCCCGAGGCGAGAATTTACTAGCCCGACAGATTCTATGGTGTATTGTTTTGATGCATAATTTAGAGAGCAGTATGTAAGGAGTTGTTTTATGTCTGCAAGTCGAAAATCTCTTTCCACATTTTTCAACTCCCATAGCGTTTTTCCAATAAGTATATCCCCTTCGCAACGATCTACAATTCCACAGCCATCGAATTTTGGCTGCATTAAAATACTTTGACCTGGGCACATATGTGCGGAAAATGCACTTAGACGATGAGCCCAAAGTTTTGCCTCCGAAATTTCTTTCGCATTCATGGCCGGTACGGAATTACTTCTTTCGAGTAGCTTTATATAATTCACTACGTCAGTAGATAATTCCTTTAGGTTGGCATAATCTTCATCTTTCCCTAAAATTTTCTTGCCATCTTCAATTTTGCTCTTGTACAGCCTAAAAGATAATTCGCTGATTAAGGAGTTGCGGTTGGATTTGGAAACTGGATCGCACGGAACGTTAAATCTGACAAGGCTTGCGTTCATGAAGCGTACAAATGAATCTCCCATTGGCATTGCGTGACGCCAAAAAGAAGAATGCGAAGATACCAATCTGCGTTCTGAAATCAAATCGGCACCTCTTTGTTCCCAGACTTAAATCTTTTTGTTGACCATTCAAAGGCAATTTTTTGCATTGGCAATAGCGCTGATTTAATTGACTTCCTCCAATGCTCTCCCTCATCACCTAAAATATGAGAGGCAACGAGTAGTGCGGTTTGTTCCCATTCTGTAACAGTCTTGAATTTTTTTCGAACATCAGATATCCAAAAGTCAGCATTTTTATTTGCCATTGCCAATATGATATCCCTTCGAATCAGGCTACTATTGGATTTTTCGTAAATATTGGCCAAGATTTCGTCTGCTTCTTGGGATGCATCATGTGCAAGAACTCTGATCGTATAAGCCAGATGTGTGGGCACTGAAACTATATAAGAACCTTTCTGTAGAAGTTCCCTCAAAATAGTAAATACCTTTTCCTTTGTTGGCTCAGACATATCATTCATGGCGCCTTTTAATAGAAGCATGATATTTGGATATACTGGATAAAGCACAGTCAAGTTCTCCATCAATGAAACTATTGCCGAATCTCGTTGGGCTGGCTTTAATAGGCGTAAGGTGCTGATTAGCTTTCTGACTAGACTTTGATGAATTTTACTTTTTCTCATTTCATGCGCAAGCATTCCAACAACATCAAACTTACCTACCTCCATTTTTAGTGAATCATAATCGGCGTCTGCTGTTGTGGAATATGGATCATAATGTAATCGTAAGCGTAGGAAGTTGCGACTTGCCCTTTGCGCTTCATCTTCTGGTTCATTTTCTTCTGAAAATTCCGAAGTGGAAAGAAATTCCTCGGAGGACATAATTCTAGTTTTTGTTTTTTGTAGTAATAGGCCTTCATTTTCTTGCAATTTTTCACTAATTAACAATAGGGCTTGATAGGCGTCTTCTGACGAGTTTGTAAATATATGATAATCGTCCGCAAATCGACAAAATTTTATTTTATTTGTTATTAGTAATCTATCTATTCTATTTAGGAGTAATTCGCTTAAAAGTCGAGCTGCTGGACCTCCAACGGGAAGCCCATATGATACGTTATTTGAAAATTGCATTAATAGTTTCATTATGCTTGCTGTAGTTGATTTGTTGCTTGTCGCTTTTTGCAAAGCATTTTCCAGGCGGTGATGATAAATTCTTGGGTAGAAATCAGCTATATCGCATATCAATACAAATTTACTTTTTTTTGCTCTTTCTATTGAAGTTTTTTGAAACTGCATCCAACCTATATTTTTGTTGAAAATTGTTTTATCTGTAGAATCTAAGTTTAGACGATAAGAGAAGATATTTTCTTTTTCTATCGGAAGCCGTGCCGCCTCTATTTTTTCTGCTATGGATAAGACCAAGCCTAGAAAATAGGCATTCCAGAGTGGATCTAGTTGTGTCGCCCATCGAAATCCAGTGTAACCAACGGGGGAAAGCATTCCTTCAACTATTGGAGGATTGTCCGAAATTGAGGCAGAAATATCTGAATTAATTTTCAATAGAGCTGAAACTACGAGATCTTCTTCGTCGTAAAGTACATGATTTTCTATTGGGAAGGGAAATACATCTGTATCGCCGTGTCTCGCAATATTTTGAACTGCAAAACGAAAATATTCTTCCATTATTTTTCCTTATCAAATACTTAATTTAGCATGGCCCATCAAATTCTGCAAGATTTATTTTTATGATTTCGGGTATTTGAATGACTAATGGCTTTGAACGATAACGAAGAATTGAAATCGGTACAAGTATTCGAGTTATGGGTAATGGACGTTAACTCTTTGATTTAAATGATGATTATTGCTGATAGATTGCACTTCAATTTGGTATATGAGGATGTCACAGTTGCATAAGGCGGATTCACGTGGCGAGGTATGCAACTTTTTTTGCCTAACAAGCACTGTATTGCAGCCGATACGGATAATTTTTTGCCAAAAGTCAACCTGAAGCTATAGCGCTGGTCGGGGGGGAACTATTCAGCGAGGTATCGTATAAGAGCAGGAATTGACGCGCGAGGTGATGTTCTGAGGTTTGTAGTGCAAGTAGTACTGCGCTTGCTAATAAGGAAATATTTCGAGAAATGCTTTTGCGATTTAATGCGGCAGGCACACGCGTCCTACCAGCTTCAGTACGCCATCGCCCGCATGCGCGCGCAATTGCAGCAGCATCAGGGCCATTCCCAGCATCAGCGCAGCGGCGCAGAGTTTCTTGTGCATCGTCTTTCCTATTTTTATGCTCGATGGAGCCTAGTTGTCATCTTTGCCGCCATATTATTGCCGAAATTCAGCGTGCGGGATGAGCAAATTACCAAGTGTGCTCTACAATTATGCATCTTGCGCATCCGCGCCATCTGAATTGTATGCATAGTATGTGAAGGGAATGACAAGCCTGTGACTTCCAAGCCGATCAAGATCGCCGCCACCGTTGTCGTGGCTCTCGCCGCTGGGGCCGGCATTTATAGCTACACCCGTCCGGCCGCCACCGCCACGCCCGGTGCCCCGGCTTCGGGCAGCCCTGCCGCCGCGCCGCACTCCGCCGTCGACACGGCCGCCGTGGCCAGCCAATTCCGCGACTTGCTGGGCAATTTCCGCAAGATCATCGTGCTGCTGGCCGACGAGCAAAGATTGCCCGAAGGCGCGCGCGACGAAGCCCGTAAAGTGGGGCAGGCGCTGTTCCATGAAAACCAGGAACGCATCGCCAAGCTCGATGCAGCGCTCGATCAATTGACGGCACCCGCCAATCCGGGCCGCTTCGAAGCGCTCGACAGCCTGCTCACCTATATCGAATCCGATCCCGGCCTGTATGACGCGGACCGCCTGGCTTTCCGCGAACTGCTGCAAAGCATGCTGGTCGACGTGGCCAAGGACTCGTCCTTGCCGGCGATCAAGCTTCACAAGCGCATTTCCGAAGACCTCGATGCGCTGGGCGAGATCGAGCGCAATTACGAGAAGGAAATCCGGCAAATCTTCGGCAACCTGGGCCAGCGTTCCATCGAACTCAAGCGTGAACGGTGGGACGATTACGTGGCGCAGTTGAAAAAACTGTACAGCCGCGAACAGATTCTGAAGGAAAACGGCATCGTCGTGCCTTATGTGGCACCTTCGGCAGTACCGCTGGCCGGTTCTGTGCCGGAAGCCAAGCCGGCGCCAAAAAAAGATGAGGCGGAAATCTTCGGCCTGGGCTTACCGAAGAAAACCATCGTGCTGACCTTCGACGACGGCCCGCACCGCCGTTACACGGAAGAAATCAGCGCCATTTTGAAACAGTATGGCGTGCCGGCCGTGTTCTTCAATGTGGGACGCAACCTGGGCAGCCTGGACGCGGAAGGCCATGCCAAGCTGGGCGCGGGCGCGGAAGTGAGCCGCAAGCTGATGCAGGAAGGCTACGCCGTCGGCAACCACAGTTTCAGCCACGCACAATTGTCGAAGCAGACGGGCGACAAGCTGAAAGGCGAAATCCTCGGCACCGACACTTTATTAAAGGCCATCAGCCCCGAGCGGGCCGCGCTGTTCCGCTTTCCGTATGGCGCGCGCAACAGCGAAGGCATGGCCGCGCTGGCCGATGCCCATTTGAAATCCGTGATGTGGAACATCGATTCGCTGGACTGGGCCGATCCCGTGCCCAGCTCGATCACGAATCGGGTGCTGGCGTCCGTCGACAAGGCGGGGCGCGGCATCGTCCTGTTCCACGACATCCACGAACGCACGATGAAAGCCTTGCCGGCCGTGCTAGACAAGCTGATCGCCGAAGGCTATCAATTCGCGGGCTGGGATGGCACGAGTTTCCAAGTGGCAAAAAGCACGGCGCCCGCGCCCGAGAAAGTGCCCGTCACCACCGGCTACGCGAATTCCTGGGCCGTCGTGATCGGCATCGACGATTACGCGAAGTGGCCGAAGCTGCAATATGCGGTACGCGACGCGCAAGGCATCCGCGAAACGCTGATTGAAAAATTCGCGTTCGCGCCCGAGCGCGTCGTGACCCTGAAAAATGGCGACGCGACGCGTAACAACATCCTGGCCGCCTTCCATGACAAGCTGGCCCATGGCGGCGTGCAAAAGAATGACCGTATCTTCGTCTTCTTCGCCGGTCACGGCGCCACGCGCAAGCTCAGCTCCGGGCGTGACCTCGGCTACATCGTGCCCGTCGATTCCGACCCGGCGCAGTTCGCCACGGATGCGATTCCGATGACGGAAATCCAGAATATCGCGGAGTCCCTGACGGCCAAGCATGCGTTTTTCGTCATGGATGCCTGCTACAGCGGCCTGGGCCTGACGCGCGGCGCCGGTTCCAGCTCTTTCTTGCGCGACAATGCCAAACGCATCGGCCGGCAAATGCTGACGGCCGGCGGCGGCGACCAGCTGGTGGCCGATGGCGGACCGAACGGTCACTCCGTGTTTACGTGGACCCTGTTGCAGGGCCTGGCGGGCAAGGGCGACCTGAACGGTGACGGCCTCATCACGGCCACGGAACTGGCGGCGTATGTAGCGCCCGCCGTGTCCAGCGTGTCGAACCAGACGCCCGCGTTCGGCAGCCTGCCCGGATCGGAAGGAGGCGATTTCGTCTTCGAATTGCCAGGCGAGACGGAATTCCTCAGCCCGAACACGACGCAGCTGTCGACGGAAGCCATCGCCCTGAACAGCAAGCTCGACGCGAAGCCGGCTGCGGCCAGCGTGACGGTGAAGGACTTGCAGGGCGGCGAACAGAAGATCGTCACGCCGGGCGCCGTACCGACCTCCACACGCCAGCTGGCCCAGCGGGCCAACGACCGCGGCTTGCAGCTGTACAAGGAGAAACAGTACGCGCAGGCGGAAGCGCAATTTACGGAAGCGCTGAAATTGCGTCCCGACTTCGCGCTTGCGGCCAACAACCTGGGTTTTGTCTTCTACAAGCAGGAAAAATACCGCGAAGCGGCACGCTGGTTTGAAAACACGGTCAAGATGGACCCGTCGCGCGCCATCGCCTACCTGAACCTGGGCGACGCGTATGCCAAGGCCGGCGATGCGGCCAAGGCGAAAGCGGCGTACAAGACGTATCTGGAGCTGGCGCCGACGGCCTTGACGGCGCCGGCCGTGCGGCAAAAAATGGAAAAGCTGTAAGTTGACGTCCAACTTGCCCATGGTCCACGTCTTCACCTGCAGCGGCCGCTTTCCCAGCTGGGAAGCGCTGCAGGCTTACCTGGCGCCCGCGTACACGGAAGATGGCGATGCCGTGCCGTCGCCATTCTTCCTGGAATCGGGCCTGACGGACTATGAGCCGGCCTGCTTCGAGAGCGCGCTGCTGGCCGCGCCCGCGCCGCTGGCAGAGTTGCTCGACGGCGTGTCGTATGCGGACAACTGGCTGGCGCAGGCGTGCGCGGACGCGCAGGGCTTGCTGGCCGATACGGTCGTCTGCGTGTTTGCGCCGAATCGACTGGCGCATCCGCACCGCAGCTCGCTGCACCACGTAGGCAGCTACGCCTGCGACGGCGGCTGAGCCTCATTTCCGCGTTGTTCATGTATGAGCTTGTTGACGCTGGCCAGCAGGCTGGTGCCCGAGGTGGTGATGAAACGGGCACCCGCCGCCTGCGCCTCCGTGCCATAGCTTGCCAACGTATCCTTGTTGCAATAGACGATGATCGGTAATGCGGGCTGTGCCTGCCGCACTTCGCGCACCGTGCGCACGCCCGCATCCTTGACCCGGCGGCCGTTTTCCACCCTGGCCATGTCCGTGATGAACAGCGCGTAGTGCTTCTGTTGCAGCATGACCAGCGCCTGCCGCGTCGACACGGCCTGGTCCACCTTGATGTTTTCCCGCTCCAGCTGCTCCATCAGCAAGGTATTGTTGCGCGGGTGGTCGTCCAGCCACAGCACGAGGCTGACCGGCTTTTGCGCCGTCGGCGCGGCGGCCAGGGCCGTGACGGCGGCGGCGCCATCGGGGGGATGGGCCAGCAGCAGCTGCGTGACGGCTTCCTGCATGTCGTCGAGCGACTTTTGCTGCAAACGGCTCAGTTCCGTCACTTCGATTTCCTTGCCGCTTTCCAGGCGCACGGATTCGTTTTTGACGAGGCTGTCGGCGCGCTTGATCATGATGGACAGGTAAATGCGCGTGAGCAAATAGCCGATCAAAAAGCCGTGCACGGAAAAGAACAGCATGATGCCGCCCACTACCGCCATGGCCGTGGGCGTGTCCGTGGCCAGGCTGGGCGCGATGAAGGCGGCCATGCTGCGCGCGCTGCCAGGCAGGCTTTTGAGCTCGATCAAACCCACGCCGACGATGATTTTCGTCAGCCAGTCCGACACTTCCACCAGATTCGAATTGATTTCCATGGGCGTGGGCGTGCCCAGGAACAGGGTATTGCTGGGGTTGCCGGTTGCCGCGTCCGCGCTTGCCGGGGGAGGCTCGTCCGTGGAACGGCCCTTGCCATTAGCCTGCTCGTCGGGCGGGGCGGCGTTGACGGTACCCGAGGGCAGACTGCGCGGTATGCCGAATAAAAACCCTAGCAGCATGCCGCTGACGCAAAAGCCCAGGCTCCACAGCAGGGCCGGCACGGCGTGGTAGTAGGGCGGCAGCAGGGCGCCCGCCAGCACGGCCAGCAAGCCCGCCAGCAAGATGAACAGCAGGATGTACGGCAGCACGTCGCGCTTGCGCACGGCCGCCGTGACGCTTTTGCTCGCCTTGCCGCTGCTGTCGCTCAGGTCCACGGTCGCTCCTTGAAAAATGCTGAATCCAGGCAGCCGGTCTGCCGCGTATATATCTCGTAGGAGCCTGTACTGACATCATAAAAAGGGGAGACGCGATGCGGTTGATAAAACGCAAACAGCTGGCAGCTTGTGCCTTGTTGCTGGTGGCCGGTGCCGGCAAGGCGGCTGCGCCGGAGGCCGCATCGCCCACGGATGCGTCGCGCACCGTGCGCGTGACGGGCCACTACGACAACGCCGTCGGCACCTCGGACGCGGCCAGCCAAGGCGTCATCACCAATGAGCTGATCGTCAACCGGCCCGCCTTGCGCACGGGCGAATTGCTGGAATTCGTGCCGGGCCTGATCGTCACCCAGCACAGCGGCGACGGCAAGGCCAACCAGTATTTCTTGCGCGGCTTTAACCTCGACCATGGCACGGATTTCGCCACCTATGTGGACGGCATGCCCGTCAACATGCGCACGCATGCGCATGGCCAGGGCTATTCCGATCTCAATTTCCTCATTCCCGAGCTGGTGCAGCGCATCGATTACAAGAAGGGGCCGTATTTCGCCGGCGAAGGCGATTTCGCCTCGGCGGGCGCGGCGCGCATCCGCCTGGCCGACAAATTGCCGCAAGGCCAGGCCAGCGTGTCCGTGGGCCAGCATGGCTATGTGCGCGCCGTCGTGGCCGATTCCCTCGATGCAGGACCAGGCACCTTGCTGTATGGCCTGGAGGTGAACCGCAACAATGGCCCCTGGGACGTGCCGGAGCGCGTGCGCAAGGTCAGCGGCGTGCTGCGCTACAGCCAGGGCACGCCGGACGACGGCTTCAGCGTGACGGCCATGGCCTACAAGAACAGCTGGAACGCCACGGACCAGGTGCCGCTGCGCGCCGTGGAGTCCGGCCAGATCGGCCGTTTTGGCTCGCTCGCGCCCAGCGACGGCGGCGACACCTCGCGCGCCAGCCTGTCGTACGCGATGCGCCGGCGCACGGAAAACCGGGTGTTCGAGTTTGACGCGTACCTGATCCGCTCGCAGCTGGAACTCAACAGTGACTTCACCTATTTCCTGGCCGACCCGGCCGCCGGCGACCAGTTCCAGCAAAGCGAGCGGCGCACGGTGGCCGGTGTCAACGCCGGCGAAAGCTGGACCACGGAGCTGTTCGGTCTTTCCCTGCGCAACAAGCTCGGTGTGCAGGCGCGCCATGACCGGCTGTCGCCCGTGGGCCTGTACAGCACGGTAGAACGCATCCGGCAAGCCACGGTGCGAGAAGACCGCGTGCGCGAGGCCAGCGTCGGCCTGTACGGCGAAAACACGACCCAATGGCTGCCGTGGCTGCGTTCCGTGGCGGGCGTGCGCTACGACACCTACCGTTTCAATGTGGCCAGCAGCATAGCCGGCAACAGCGGTACGGCGCAGGACCACGTGGTGTCGCCGAAACTGTCCGTGATCCTGGGGCCGTGGAGCCAGACGGAATTCTTCGTGAACTACGGCAAGGGTTTCCATAGCAACGATGCGCGGGGCACGACGCAGACGCGCTTGCCCGATGGCACGCCTTCGGCTCCCGTGACGCCCCTCGTGCCGACCAGGGGCCTGGAACTGGGCGCGCGCACGGAATGGCTGCCGGGCCTGCAAAGCTCGCTGGCCCTGTGGCGCCTCGATCTGGCGTCGGAACTGCTGTTCGTGGGCGACGCGGGCGAGACGCAGCCCAGCCGCGCCAGCCGCCGACATGGCATCGAGTGGAACAACCATTATGTTGCCGCGCCGTGGCTGCTGTTCGACCTGGACCTGGCAGCTTCGCGCTCGCGCTACACGCAAAACGATGCGGCCGGCAACCATATTCCGGGCGCGATCGGCAAGGTGGCGTCGTTCGGCGTGACCGTGACGGACCGGGGGCCGTGGTCGGGCGCCTTGCAGCTGCGCTATTTCGGCCCCCGTCCCCTGATCGAGGACAACAGCGTGCGCTCGGCCTCGACCACCCTGGCGTATGCGCGCCTCGCTTATCAGCTCAACCGCAAGACGCGGCTGTCGCTCGACGTCTTCAACCTGTTCAACAAGCGCGCCAGCGACATCGATTATTACTATGCGTCGCGCCTGTCCGGCGAGGGGGCGGACGGCGTGAATGACCGGCACTTTCATCCCGTCGAACCCCGGTCCGCGCGCTTGACCTTGTCGTATGCGTTCTGATAACGATAAACTGGGGCATGACCGATCACCTAGTACAAATCAGTAAATTCCTTTCCCTTATCCTGCGCCACTCTCCCGAAAAAATCGGCCTCGCCCTTGATGCCCAGGGCTGGGCCGATATCGGCCAGTTGCTGGCGCAGGCGGCCAGCCATGGCCGTTCTATTTCTCGTGAACAATTGGATGACGTGGTGGCGCGCGACAGCAAGACGCGCTACGCGATCAGCGATGACGGCTTGCGCATCCGCGCCAACCAGGGGCATTCCTTGGCCGCCGTCGATATCGCACTGCCGCCCGCCACGCCGCCCGCCATGCTGTACCACGGCACGGCCAGCCGTTTCGTGGAAGCGATCCGCGCCGGCGGCCTGCTGCCGGGATCGCGCAATCACGTGCACCTGTCGTCCAGCCGCGAAACGGCCGTGGCCGTGGGTGCGCGCCACGGCAAGCCCGTCGTGCTGACGGTCGACGCGGCCGCCATGCAGGCGCAGGGCCACGTGTTTTACGTGTCGGCCAATGGCGTGTGGCTGACGCAGGCCGTGCCGCGGGCGTTCATCGGTTTTCCCTGATTAATGGCTTAGCGCCCTGGCCCTGGCTTGCCCCAGGCGCTTGCGCCGCCAGATCAGCACCCCCGTCACGCTCAGGCCTGTCACCAGCGCGCCCATGGCGCAGATGAACAGCTTGAAGGGCCAGCCCCACATCGAGGCCATGTGCAGGGCGCTGATCCAGCTGCGGATGGTGTCGCCGCTGGCCGCGCCCGTGGGCAGCCAGGCCGCCAGTTGCCGGCCGCTGGCCGCGTCGAAAAAGACAGTGGTCAGGCCCTTGTGGGCGCGCACGTCGCGGCTGCTGCGCACGCTGTAGCTGTAGACGCCCAGCCCGCGCTCGTAGGCCAGCGCGTTTTCCTCATAAATGGCAAAGTTCCCGCTGCGCGCCAGCTGCGCCATCAGGCTGCGGCCCTGCGCGCGCGCGGCCGGCCAGTCCAGCTGCGGCCCTGGCGACGGCGTGTGCCGCGCCACGACTTCCTCGGCTGGCTGATGGGCAAACAGCGGATGCATCACGGCCGCATACGCGCCGTACAGGTTGAAGGCCACGCCGCTCCAGGCAAACACCAGCAGCATGGCCCACAGCCACAGGCCACCCGCGCGGTGCAGGTCGAACACCAGTTTATAAGTGCCGCCATGGCGGCGCAGCAGCCACGACGGGCGCCAGCGCATCAGCCACGGTTTGCTGCCCGGCGAGCGTTTTTTCAGGCGTGCGGGGAAGGTCAGGGCGGCGCCGATGAAGCAGTCGATGGTCCAGACGATGGCGATCAGGCCGAAGATCAGCAAGCCCGTGTCGCCCAGCGCCAGCGCATAGTGCAGGCGCTCGATGAAGGGCAGCAGGTTGATGGCGCCCTGGCCGATCTCGCCCCATTTTCGCTGGCCGAGTAGCGCGCCCGTGTACGGATCGACGAACACTTCATCGCTGGCCAGCGGCGCGTCGCCAGACTGGCGCAGGTAGAACACCATGCTGTGGCCGGGCGGCGCCGACAGCGGCGCGTAGCTGAGCTGCGCCTGCGGGAAGCGCGCGGCGACGGACTCGCGCAGCAGCAGGGCGTCGAGCGGCGCGGCGCCCGGCGTTGGCGGCGCCGCGCGGAAGACGGCAGGCAGCAGGGCCGCCTCCAGTTCATCCTTCCACGCGAGCGCGCTGCCCGTGACGCCTGCCACGATGAGGAAGCCGGCCATCAGCAGGCCGGCATAGCGGTGCATGGCCGCCAATGCAGGGCGCATTTGCAGCGATGGCATCAAAAGCGGTACATGGCGCTGACGTTGGCCGTGCGTTCGGCATTGCGGTAGCACAGATTGGGCAGGTAGCCGCAGTCATACAGGGTCTGCTTGTTCAGCACGTTGTTGACGTTGAGGGCAAACTGCCACGGCCCGCGCGACACGCCCAGCGCCGCATCCCACTGCGTGATGCCGCCATTGCGGATATTCAGGTTCTCGCCGTCGGAGTTCGAGCGCATGGCGCCGAGAAAGCGTATGCCCAGCGCCGCATACGCGGGCAGCGCCGTGCCCAGGTTGAACGATTGGCGGGCCCAGGCCGAGGCGCTGTGGCGCGGCGCGCCCGCTTGCTGCAAGCCCAGGTCGCCGTTATTGCTCTTCCTGACCTCCGTATCGAGGTAGGTGTATTGCGCGATCAGGCTCAGGCGGCTGGCAAACTCCGTGCGCGCTTCCAGTTCCACGCCGCGCGAGCCCACCTGGCCCGTTTGCTGCAGGCGGCCCGGATTGCCGATGTCGGAGGTGGTGACGTTGTCGCGCACCAGGTCGAAGACGGCCGCCGTGTAGCTGGCCCGCTGGCCCACGGGTTCGTAGCGCACGCCCGCCTCGAACTGCTTGCCGCGCGATGGCTTCAGGGCGCTGCCGTTGGCCGTGATGCCCAGTTCGGGCGAGAACGAAGTGGCGTAGCTGACGTACGGCGCCCAGCCGCCATCGAGCAGGTAGACGGCGCCCACGCGGCCCGTGGTGGCCGATGGCGACTGGTGGAAGTCGGGTTTGACGGCGCCGCTATGGAGGTCTGTGACGTCGCGCGACTGCGTGGCCTTGTCGCGGCGCAGGCCGGCCGTCACGACCCAGTGGTCCCATTTCAATTGATCCTGCGCATACAGGCCCAGCTGGCGCGACGGCGCTTCAGCGCGCGTGGGCGCCTTGGCGGGAAGCAGCGGCTGCTTGCCGTACACGGGCTGGTACAGGTCGATCGGCGCGATAAAGCCTTTTTGATGGCGGTAGTCGTCCGTGTTGCGGATGTTCGCGTAATCGACGCCCAGCAGCACCTGGTGCGCCAGGGCGCCAGCGGCAAAGCGCGCCTGCAGCTGGGTGTCGGCGAACAGACTTTTCGACGCCGTATCGACGGGCATGAAATAGCGCTCCACCGTGCCATCGTCATTCAGGCCCAGGGGGAACATGTCCGTGCGGTCGTTGTTCAGGCGCGTGTAGCGCAGGTTCTGGCGCAGCGACCAGGTGTCATTGAAGCTGTGCTCGAACTCGTAGCCCAGCATGGTATTGCGACGCTTGAAGCGGTTATCGGCGCCCATCAGGTTGACTTTCGGATCGACCTGGCCGCGCGGGCCAGGCTGCAGCAGCTGGTTGGGAAACGCGTACTGCTGGTTGTCCTGTTCGTAGCGGGCCAGCAAAGTCAGGCGCGTGGCCGGTCCCGCCTGCCACGTGAGCGAAGGCGCGAAGTACAGGCGGTTGTCGCGGTCGCGCTCCAGCCGCGTATGGGCTTCGCGGCCCAGCATGACGACCCGGTAGGTCCAGTCGCCGTGTGCGTCAAGCGCGCCGCCCACGTCGGCTTTCAGCTGGCGGCGCTGGTAGCTGCCGTACTCAATCCCCACTTCGCGCACGGCATCCGCGCTGGGGCGCTTGCTGACGGCGTTGACCATGCCGCCGGGCGGAATCTGCCCATACAGCACGGACGCGGGGCCGCGCAGCACTTCCAGGCGTTCCAGGCCATACGGCTCGATCGAGGCGCCAAAGGTGCGGCCCGAATTGCGCAAGCCATCCTGCAGGATGCCGTTCGTCTCGATGGTGAAGCCGCGCAGCAGCGAGGAATCGTCGCTGCCCAGCGGGCGCTGGTTCGGCGTCACGCCGGCCGTGTAGCGCAGGGTTTCGTCGAGCGATTCGGCATTGCGGTCGCTGATTTCATCGGCCGTGACCACCGAGACGGATTGCGGGTTCTCGTTCAGGGCCGTGTCGGTCTTGGTGGCCGAGGCGGCGCGCCGTGCCACATAGCCGCGCACGGGGCCCGTGGCCGTCTCGCGCTCGCTGCTCGCATTGATGGTGATCGCGGGCAGGGTGGCGCTGGCCTGGGCCGGCGCTGGCGTCTGTGCCGCGGAGGCGTCCGCGCGCAGCGCATACGCGCCATGCGCGCCCGCCACCAGGCGCAGGCCCTGGCCGCGCAGCAGTTCCTCGAAGCCCTGGCGCACCGTGTAGCTGCCCGCCAGCCCGCCGCTGCGCTTGCCCTGCAGGAGCGCGGCATCGGCCGACAGTTCCACCCCGGCCGTGCTGGCGAAACTGGTCAGCGCGCGTTCCAGCGGTCCGGCGGGAATGGCGTACTGGCGCTGCGCCCGCGTGTTGCCTGCCGCCTGGGCGTGGGCGGCTGGTGCCGTGACGGCCAGGGCGCCCACGGCGGCACCAGCGAGGAACAGGGCCTGGATGGCGGCGGCGAGGGGAAACGGGCGCAGCTTGGGTGCGGGAGCGGTCAGGCGAGCAGGCATGGTGCAAATCCTTGGAAAGTGGCGGGAAAAAAATCGTTCTTCCCGTATTCCGAACGAAAAGCCAAAACCCTCAACGTTTTTTCAATTATTTTGCAGGTATTTTTCAGGACGCCTGGCGCGGCCCCACGCTGACCCAGTAGCGCGTGCGGTAGCGCAATTGCACGGGCAGGCTCAGGGCCAGGTTGGCCAGCGAGCGGTCCGTGTCGCGCAGCGTATACACGCCCGTCACGCGCAGAGCGGCGATGGACTCGTCGCAGCGCAGCACGCCATGGCGGTAGCGGCCCAGCTCGGCCAGCAAGTCATCGAGGCGCATGCGCTCGGCCACCAGGCTGCCCTGCGCCCAGGCGGCGGCGCTGTCTTCCACGCTCGCCACGTCCTGCACGTCCTGCCGCGTGTAGCCGGCGCGCTGGCCCGCCTGCAGATGCAGGGATTCCGCCCCGGCGCGGGCAGGCTGCAAGGCCACGGCGCCCTGGAAGACGGCGACCTGGCTGACGCCATCGTCGAGGCGCACGGAGAAGCGCGTACCCAGTGCCGTGGCCGTGCCCTGCGGCGTTGCCACCAGCAGAGGGCGGTAGACTGCCGCGTTTTCATGCGCGCTGGTGACGAGGACGGCGCCCGCGCGCAGCACGATGCGCCGTTCGCCGGCGTTGTAGCGCACGTCGATGGCGCTGGCCGTGTCGAGCACCACCTGCGTGCCGTCGGCCAGCACGATGGCGCGCGTCTCGCCCACGGCAGTGCGGTAGTCGCTGCCCATGCCCGTTCGTTGCCACAGGCCGGATTCGTGCGCCAGCAGGGCCGTGCCGCCGCCCGCCGCGATCAGGCCCAGCAGCTGCAAGGCGCGCCGGCGCCCGGTGGCACGGCGCTGGACCGGCGCCAGCGCGCCGCGCGCCACCTCGCGCGGCAAAGCGTCGAATTGCCGGGCGAAGCGCTGCAGCCGGGCCCAGGCCCGCTCGTGCTCGGGGTGGGCGGCGCGCCAGGCGGCGCACGCATCCGCGTCGGCCACGCTGGCGTCTTCCGCCCACAGCCGCGCCATCCACTCGGCGGCGCGTTGCAGCGCGGCGGGGGAGATGGGGGCGCCGTCCGCTTGGGAACTCATGCGCATTGCACCGCGCAGCAGGCCAGCAGGGCGCGGGCGATGTATTTTTCCACGGACGAGACGGATACGCCCAGGCGCGCGGCGATGTCGGCATACGCCATGCCTTCGAGCTTGCACAGCAGGAAGGCGTCGCGCACCTTGGCTGGCAGGCTGGCGAGGATGGCGTCGATTTCCAGCAGTGTCTCGACGATCAGCGCGCGCATTTCCGGCGTGGGGACAGTCGCTTCCGGCTGCGCGGCGATGGCGTCCGCATAGGCGGCCTCGATATGCCGTCGGCGGAACAGGTCCACCACCAAGCCGTTGGCGATCTGCGCCAGATGCTGGCGCGATTCTTCCGGCTGGGGCGCGCGGCCCCGCGCGAGGATGCGCAGATACGTGTCGTGCGCCAGGTCGGCCGCATCGAAGGCGTTGCCCAGCTTGCGGCGCAGCCAGCCCTGCAGCCAGCCGTGATGGTCGCTGTACAGGATTTCGATTTGATGGTGCAGTTCCAGTTCGGGGCGTAGCATGCAACCTTTCCATGCCACGGTCCACAGGACAGACAGGCCTTGATGCGATTGAGAATTGTTCGTATTGTAGCCCGATTGCCGCGACTTGTGGCCCGGCAGTGGCGGGCCAGCAACGCTGTCGAGCCGGCATCAGGCCGGGATCAGCCTGATATCGGCCACCCGCTCCACCAGCCACACGCACGCCACCAGGGCAATCGCCAGCGAGCCCACGGTCAGCACTTGCCGGTACAGCCAGGTCTTGCGCAGCAGCCACGCGAGGGGCAGAAACGCGGCGACGATGGCCAGCTGGCCCAGTTCCACGCCCACGTTGAAGCCCAGCAGGCTGGCCAGCAGCGAGCCTTGCGGCAAGCCCAGGTCGCGCAGCACGCTGGCAAAGCCGAAGCCGTGGATCAGGCCGAAGGCAAAGGCTGCCACGGGGCGCTTGCCCCGGAACAGGGGCAGCAGGTTGTTCAGCGCGGCCAGGATCACGGAAGCGGCGATGGCCGACTCCACCCAGCGCGACGGTAGCGACACCAGTGACAGGCTGGCCAGGCTCAATGTGATGGAATGGGCGAGCGTGAACGCCGTGACGACTTTGAAAACGTCAATAAACGCCGCATTCAAACCCAGAGGCAAAGTCTGGGGTCGGACCCTCAGGGGGAATATGCCCGAATGGGGCACATTCCGCTCCTGGAAGGACAGACCCCAGCTCTCTGCCGTTGGGTTTAAACGGTCCGTGTCATTTGGACTTTTTAGCAGCACGGCCGGCAGCAGCAGCGACAGCAAAAACAAAATATGGTCGTAGCCGATCCAGATATGCCAGATGCCGTGTTTGACGTAGGCGCCGAACTGCGCCAGGCGGTCGGGTGCGGCCAGCGAAATGGTCTGGCGCGGGCTGTTCGGGTCGAAGATGGCCGTTTGCGTGGCGCCGCCGCTATCGATCTTGAGCAGCCCCTTGTGCTGCGGATCGAGGTCGGCGAACAGCGTGTAGCCAATGGTCACACTGGCCGGCGCAGCGCCGCCCGGGCAAGTGGCCTGGAAGCGCAGCACGTTGTAGGCGCCGTCCGTGTGGCTGTCGACCAGCTGTTCGATGGCTTGCAAGGGGCAGACGCCCTGGTCGCTGGCCAGCTGCAGGCGCTGCAGCGCATAGGCGGCAATCGCCGCATGGCGCGCGCGGATTTCATCCCAGGTCAGGGCGCCATCGCCATTGCCATCGAGGCCGATGGCGAAATCGAGGTCGCGCAGGGCGATATCCCATTGCCCCTCGACCTGCTGGCCGTGCACGGCCAGGCTCAGATAGCTGTCGCTGGGCTTGTGCGCCTGCGCGGGGGCCAGCCAGGCGCACAGGAACAGGATGAACAGGCAGCGCTTTACAGCACACCTCACAGCACACCTGCTTTCTTGATAAAACTGACTTTTTGTCCATCCTGCGGCCCCAGCTGTCTGACGAGTCCTTGCAGGACCGTATCTTCCACGCCATTCGCCGCCACCCACGCCAGTACGGGCCGGGCCGCCGCGTAGTTGCGCGCGGCCAGGGCCGCTTCGAGCAGGATGCGCATGTCGGGCACTTCCTTCTGGATGGCCCAGTTCTGCTGCGCCAGCTGCAGGGCGGCCGGCACATCTTTTTGCAAAAACAGGGCGAAACGGGCTTGCTCGCGCTGGTGCACGGTGTCGCCCCGCTGCATGGCGGCGGTGAAGCGGGCCGCCAGCTCGGCCTTGGCCGCCTGGAATGCCGCTTGCTGGCCGGGCAGCGATTGCAGGGCCAGCGCGTAACGCAGCAGCAGGGCGTCGATGCGCTGCCGGTCCTGCAGCAGCTGGACGACTTCCTGCGGACGCTGCCGGTCGAGCAGGAAATCCGCGTAGGCGCCCAGCAGATAGCTGTCGCGCGGCTGCCGCGCCAGTGCCTTGGTGTAGCGCGCCTCGGCCAGCGTTGAATCTCCGCGCCGCGTGGCCATTTCCGCCAGCAGGGTGGCGGCCCAGCTTTCCAGCTCGGGCGCCGCGCCGGCACTTCTTTGCAGGGTCAGGTCCAGCAGGCGCTCGCTGGCGGCGGCGCGCCCCGTGACGCTGGCGATATTGGCAAGGCAGGTGACGGTGACCAGCTGCGTCGTGAGCGCTGACAGGCGGGCGCAGCTGGCTGTCGCCTGCGCGTAATCGCCCTGCACGGTCAGGACGGTGGCGCGCGTCAGCCAGGCCTGGCCATTCGCCGGTTCCTGCGCGATGACGGCGTCGAGGTCTTGCAGGGCGAGACCGAACTTGTGGGTGCTTTGCAATATGGTGGCGCGCAGCAGGCGCACGGGCAGGGGCGGTGCCGCTTGCCGCCACCAGGGCGCCAAGGCCGCTTGCGCGTAGCCGAGGTAGCGCGGGTCCGTTTCGCTGCGCGCCAGGGCGATGTAGCGCTGCGCCAGGCTTGCCGCCAAGGCCAGGTCTTGCGGCGTGGCATTCAATTGCTGGCGCAGGCCGCGCAGCTCGCTCTGCGTGGTGTCGGCGCGGCGCGGCAGCTGTTCGATGACGGCGCCGCCGTCTTTCGGCGTGTAGGGCGCGGCCTGGGCCAGCAGGGGCAGGCAGGCGCACAGCAGGGAAATCGGTGTTTTCATCATGGATGCCATCAACAGTCATTGATGCGGGCGCCGGAGAGCGGACTCCCCGGCGCCCGCAAGGGCTTTACAGCGGCACCGGTTCCGTGTCTTCCGGCGACGTCGCCATGATGGCGTCGATGGCGACGCCATCCTTGTCATCGCTGGTGGTCAGGATGACGTTGCTGACGGCCATATAAAACGCATCGAGCAAGACCACGGGCGGCGGCGTGGTGCCGCCGTTGCCGTTATCGCCACCATGGCTGCTGCCGCCGCCACCGCAGCCGGCCAGCAGGGCCGCGAGCGCCAGGGCGCCGATCAGATAGAGCTTTTTCATCGCGTTCTCCTTGTTACTGCTGTGGCGAACCGGCCACGGGCGTTTTCAGGTAAGGGAAACCCGCCGTGAAGAAGGTTTCATCCAGGAAAGCGCCGTCCGTGAAGTGCAGGGCGCCTGCGGGAGCGTCGGCCGGGGAGCAGCCGATGTTCAAGGTGCATAGTTTGCCCATGGCCACGCGCAGCACCACGTCGACCACGTCGTCGCCAGGGCGGCGGCCGTTCGGGAAGCCTGCGTTGTCGCCATCGATCACGCCCAGGCGCTTTTGCGATCCCACGGCGGTGGGCGCGATGGACGTATTCAGGCGCAGCATTTCCGATGCCGTCACGGTGACGGGCTGGTTGACGCCCTTGATGCCCGTCAAGAAGGTGGCCACCAGGTCGTTGCGGGGGAAGTTGGTGGGCGCCTTGGCGCCTGCCGAGCCGAACAGCACTTCCACCAGCGCCGGCGCCGTCGGGTTGGTGACATAGTCGGCAAACTGCGCATCGCCGGACGGTTTGCTGGCGTTGAAGCGGTCCTTGTCCTTCAGACCGATGACCAGTTCATTTACCAGCGGCATGCCCAGGCGCGACACTTGCACCCACGCGCCGCCTTCCTTCGATGCCGCGGTGCTGCCCGGCGCCGGGTTCAGCAAACGACCCTGGCGCAGGCTGGCCGTGGTCCAGCCGCCGATGACGGGGTCACTGCCCGCCGTCAGGCAGGCGGTCGGCACTTCCATCTCGATGGCCGTGACGTTCTTGCGTGCCAGGTCATCCTTGGCAGCCGACTCCGCATTCGCGGCAAACTCCGTGGCGGGCGCCTTGATGTTAATCAAGTCAAACGTTTCGCCCAGGTTCACCACGAACGGGTCCTTGCGCTGGCCGACGAACATGCGCGCCGGCGTGGCGCAGCCGGGGATGTTGACCGTGTAGACGTGCTGCGCGGCATACGCGGCATAGTTGGGGATGGACTTGGTACCAATGTAGTCGACGGGCTTGTCGAACGTCGTGCCGCCGCCCGTGGCATTGGTCACGCTGCTGCGCGTGCCCGAGCGGCGGTCGCCCCGCACCACCGTCACGCTGTAGGTTTCGCGCACGTTCAGGCCGGCCGGGTTGACGGAATCGATGGCGCCGCCGTTGATGACGAGCGGAATCGACACTTTCTTGCCGCCCACGGTGAACTGGCCGTCCTTGATGGTGTTGTTGAAGCGGAACTGGAAGGTGAGGTCTTCCTTGCCGTCGCCATTGTTGTCGATATGGATTTCGTACAGGGCGTTCGGGTCCATGGCGAAATAATTCGGGCCGCCGTAGGCGTCCTGCAGGGGAATATAGTCGGCCACCAGGGTGGTGTAGGCGCCGCGGCCCGCTTCATAGCTGCGGAACATGTAGAAGTCGGTGGCGTCGACTTTGGGGTTTTGCGTGATGAACGGCGCTTCGCGGTGGCTGGACGCGTAGGCGGCTGGCGCGATGGCCAAAGTGAAGGAAACGGCGAGAAGGTTGCCCAGGAGGGCGGCACCCAGTGCGGTTTTCGAGTGTGACAATGACATTTCGATTCTCCCGATTTTTGTTGGCGTTGACAGACAAGTCCAAGAAACTGCAGGCTGCCTGACTTATACGAACGGCTACAAAAAACGGATTCAACTCTTTGCCAAAGTCTGCAACTGACCTTGTAGGCCCCCTACCAGGCCAGCACTTTGGGACCGATGGCGGCGCCGATGGCGGTCGGCACCAGCATGCCCAGCACGTACCAGAAGCCGACGAAGCTGGCCGCCAGCTCCGGGCAATGCAGGCAATACACGAGTGCGGCCATGGCGCCGGCGGCAAACCCGGCGGCGGCGCCCGCCAGACGCAGGCGCGTGGGCGCCAGCTGGCGCATCAGGCGCAGCACGGCGGCCAGGATGGGCAGCGACAGCATGGCGATCAGCAGGGGGCAGCTGCGCCAGGTGGCGCCCCAGAACAGCTCGGCCCGCTGTTCGGGCGGGGCTTCGTTCAGGATGATGGCGCCCAGCGCCCACATCAGCAGCACGGGCATGGCGAGCAGCAGGGGCAGGGCGCGGGTAGCGGCGCCCGGCAGGCACAGGCGGCGGCTGACGTACCAGGCCGCCAGGCACAGGCACACGACGAAGCCCACCTTGATCCAGAAGTCGGGCAGCTGGGCCAGCTGTTCCAGGTTGGGCCGCACGCCCAGCAGCATGGCCATCAAGGCCACGCTGGCCAGCAGGCCGGCGCCCAAAGTGCCTGCGGCGCGCCAGTGCGTGCCGGGCGGCGCTGCGGCGGCCACGTCGGGGCCGCTGGCCAGCATGGCGATCAAGTCATCGGTTTTCATGGTGCGCTTCCTTCTATCCTTAAATGGGCCGCCAGTGCTTTCAAGCCGCGGTGCACGGCCACCTTGACGCTGGCTTCCGAAATGTCCATGGCCGCCGCCGTGTCGCGCACGGACCAGCCGTCGAGCTTGGTATGCACGATGGCGTCGCGCTGCTGCGCCGGCAAGGTGGCAAGCAGCTTGCCCAGGTCGCGGCTGGCCTCGGCCGCCTCGGCATCGGCGCTGGAAAACAGTTCCTGCGCGCTATCTTCTTCGTCATACGGCAAGTGCTGCGCCTCGCGCCGCCCGTGCCGGCGCAGCCAGTCGATCATCTTGTAGCGCGCGATCGCATGGATCCACGACGTCAGCGGCACGCCCGTGTCATACGTCAAGCGCTGGTTGTGGATGGCTAATAAACATTCCTGCACCAGGTCTTCCGCCTCGTCCGGCCAGCGCTGCAGGCGGCGCCGGAAAAATGCGCGCAAATGGGCGCTGCTTGCCTGCAAGAAACTTCGATACGCCGCCGCATCGCCGTCGAGGCCGCGCAGCATCAAGCCGTGCAGCCGCAATTCCGTGCCGTGCAACTGCTCGCTTATTGGTATTCGTTGCATGCAAGCCTTTGGTGACAGGCGTTGAAAAAAATAAATCTTAAATTATTTGAGGGTGGCTGTAACCAATCCGCACGGTGCGGCGAATTGACAGGCAAGCACGCTTCCTATTTTTAATATACCGGTGAAAGACCATGGACATCAAGCAGCGCCTTGCAACATTACTTTTACCCTTGCTGAGCATGGCTGTGGTAGCGCCGGCCATGGCGCAGATGGCTTCCGGCCAGCGCTGCGAAGTCAAAAGCGGTGCGCAGACGGCGGCGCTGGTGGAGCTGTACAGCAGCGAAGGCTGCTCCAGCTGCCCGCCCGCCGACCGGCGCCTGAACGCCTTGCGCAAGGAAGCGGGGGCGGCCAGCCTGATCGTCCCGCTGGCCCTGCACGTCACGTACTGGGACCAGATCGGCTGGACGGACCCGCTGGCGCAGGCGCAATTCGATGCGCGCCAGGCCGAGCTGCTGCGCCACCAGTCGCGCCACGTGGCCTATACGCCGCAGTTCTTCGTGGGCGGCACGGAATTGCGCGGCTGGGATACGCAGCTGCCGGCCGCCATCCGCCGCATCAACGCGACCGCCGCGCCCGTCGCTATCCGCCTGTCCGCCGTGCCGGCGCCGGGTGGCAAGCTGCTGCTGGAAGCCGATGCCAGCGCAGCGGACGCGCGGACGGGCGGCCAGCTGTATGTGGCCGTCAGCGAAAGCGGCATCGTCTCGACCGTGCTGCGCGGCGAAAACCGGGGCGCTACCCTGCATCACGATGCAGCCGTGCGCCTGTGGCTGGGGCCGCTTGCGCTGGCGCAAGGCCGCGCCCGGCTGCGCCGCGAAGTCAGCCTGCCCGCCAGCTGGCGCCCGGAAAACCTGCAAATCGTCGCCTTCGTGCAGCGGGCCGACAGCAGCGCCATCCTGCAAGCCGTCAGCACGGCATCCTGCGCGAAGGGGGTGATGTGATGAACGGACAAGCAAGCGTGATCCACCCCGCCTGGCTGCGCCTGACGCACTGGCTCAATGCCGTGGCCGTGGTGGTGCTGGCCACCAGCGGCTGGCGCATCTACAACGCGGCGCCATTCTTCCCGTTTGAGCTGCCGCGCGCGCTGACCCTGGGCGGCTGGCTGGGCGGCGCCCTGCAATGGCATTTCGCCGCCATGTGGCTGCTGGTGGGCAATGGCCTGCTGTATCTGGTCATCAATATCGTCTCGGGACGGCTGCGGCGCCAGTTCTTTCCCCTCTCGCCGCGAGCGCTGCTGGCCGATTTCATCGCCGCGCTGAAGGGCAAGCTGGCCCATGCGGACCCGCGCCGCTACAACATGGTGCAGCGCGCCGCCTACCTGTTCGTCATGTTCGATTGCATCGTGCTGGTGCTGTCCGGCCTGGTGCTGTGGAAATCCGTGCAGTTTCCCCTCTTGCGCGAGTTGCTGGGCGGCTACGAGAGCGCGCGCAGGGTTCACTTCATCGCCATGGCGCTGCTGACGGGCTTTGTGGGCGTGCACCTGTTGATGGTGGCGCTGGTGCCGCGCACCCTGGTCGCCATGCTGCGCGGCCGCTAAGGAGATGAGCATGAAAAAATCCATCCTCGTGCAAGAACAGGGCCAGGCCATGCTGGCCGACGCCTTGCGCCAGATCAAACAGCCGTCGCGCCGCCTGTTTTTGCAGCGCAGCCTGACCCTGGGCGGCCTGTCCTTGCTGACGGGCTGCAACGCCAGCGACCCGTCCAGCATCGAGACAACCTTGATGGCCGTGTCGCGCATGAACGACCGGGTGCAGGGCTGGCTGTTCGACCCCAACAAACTGGCGCCCACGTATCCGGACTCCATGATCACGCGGCCGTTTCCCTTCAACGCGTATTACGGCGAGGATGAGGTGGAACAGGTCGATGGCGACGCCTGGCGCCTGGAGTTGAGCGGCTTGATCGCCGACAAGAAGCCGTGGACCCTGCCGCAGCTGCGCGCCTTGCCGCAGGAAACGCAGGTCACGCGCCACATCTGCGTGGAAGGCTGGAGCGCCATCGGCAAGTGGGGCGGCGTGCCGTTTTCCCATTTCCTCAAGCGCGTGGGCGCCGACACGACGGCCAGATACATCGGCTTCCAGTGCGCCGACGATTATTTTACGAGCATCGACATGGCCACGGCCCTGCATCCGCAAACCATCATGGCCCTCACGTACGACGGCCAGGAATTGCCGCCCAAATACGGCTACCCGATGAAATTGCGCATGCCGACCAAGCTGGGCTACAAGAACCCCAAGCACATCCAGGCCATTTTTGTCACGAATACCTACCCGGGAGGGTATTGGGAAAACCAGGGTTACAACTGGTTTGGCGGCTCTTGAACACTTTTAGCAGCACCAGCAGTACCGCAGTTGCTTTCACACCGGGCACTTGCCCATTTAACCCAGAGACAAGGACATATCATGAAAACCACCATCACCACCTTCGCCGCCATCATCGCTTCCGCCATCCTCATGTCGGGCGCCGCGTTTGCCCAGGACGCCATGCAGAAAGACGCGATGGCCAAGCCTGCCTCGGCCGACGCCATGCACAAGGATGCGATGGACAAGGACGGCATGCACAAGCCGATGGCCAAGAAACACATGAAAAAGGATCACATGGCCAAGGATGGCATGGCAAAAGATGCCATGGGGAAAGACGGCATGAAAAAGGATGAAATGAAAAAGGATGAAATGAAAAAGGATGGCATGGCCAAGGATGCGATGGTCAAGTAGTGCAGGGGCCTGGCGCCGTCAACGCGATGGCGCCAGGCCGCGCGCGTCTTCCAGCGTTCACCCATGCTGGCTCAGGATGCGAAGTTGCTAATTGGTGTAAGCTGGACGCCTCCTGATTTCCCGCATGCACAGTCATGACCGAACCGTCCGTTGCCGCGTTGTCCCCCGAAGCACATCCTTCCGATAAATCGATCCGCCGCCGCTCGCTGTTCGCCGCCTGCAGCGCGCATGCCGTGCATGACGGCTTGACGGACGTGATCTATGTGCTGCTGCCCATCTGGCAGGCGCAGTTTGCCATCAGCTACGCCATGGTGGGGCTGTTGCGCGGGTCGTACTCGGGCATGATGGCCGGTTTCCAGCTGCTGGCCAGCCGGCTGGCCAGGCGCTGGGGACGCGAGCGCATGCTGGTGGGCGGCACGGCGCTGGCCGGCGTCGCCTACCTGATCGCGGGGCAGGCGGGCGGCCTGGCCGTGCTGCTGATCGCCTTGCTGCTGGGCGGCCTGGGCGCCAGCACCCAGCATCCGCTGGCGTCTTCCATCGTCACCGATACGCACGAGGCGGGCGGCGGCGTGAAGGAAGCGCTGTCGCACTATAACTTTGCGGGCGATATCGGCAAGACCCTGATTCCCGCGCTGGTGGGCTTGCTGTTGCTCGTATGCAGCTGGCAAGCGAGCGTTTCCCTGCTGGGCTTGCTGGGCCTGGCGGCGGCCGGCTTGCTGTGGTGGTTGCTGCCGAAGCCGGAAGAGATCCAGGCCAGTCAGAAGAAAGCGGTCAAGTCCGTCACTGGCAGCGGCTCCAAAGCAAGCTTTCGCGCGCTGCTGGCAACGGGCACCCTGGACAGCGCCGTGCGGATGGGTTTTCTCACCTTCTTGCCGTTCTTGCTGAAAAGCAAGGGCGCGGGCACGGCCGGCATCGGCGTGGCCTTGTCGCTGCTGTTCGTGGGCGGCGCCTTCGGCAAGTTGCTGTGCGGCTACCTGGGCGCGCGCATCGGCATGATGAAGACCGTGTGGCTGACGGAATCGATGACTTCCTTGCTGATCGTCGCGGCCCTGTGGTTGCCGCTGGCCGGCATCATGGTCATGCTGCCCCTGCTGGGGCTGGCGCTGAACGGCACCTCGTCCGTGCTGTACGGCGCGGTGCCGGAACTGGCCGAGCCTGGCAAGCGCGAGCACGCGTTTGCCCTGTTCTACACGGGCAGCATCGGCGGCGGCGCGCTGTCGCCCGTGCTGTTCGGCGCGCTGGGCGACCATACGAGCGTGCCCACGGCCTTGCTGGCGCTGGCGGCCGTATTACTGCTGACCTTGCCGCTGGCGTGGAAGGTGCAGCGGGGCCTGGCGCATGGCGGCGCCGCATGACAGGATGCCTCGCATGAGTCTGCCATTGCCGCGCGACAAACACGATACGGACAATGCGCAAGCCCTGACCGCCTTGCGCTGGGAAGAACTGCGTCCCGCCATGCCGCAGATCCTCGAGTGGGTGCAGGACGCCAACTGGCCCGTGGCCGCCGTCCTCCTGCCTTACCTGGCCGGCATCGGTCCGCGCCTGGCTCCGTATCTCAAGACGGTGCTGGCCAGTGACGATGAACAATGGAAATATGTTGTTCTGCTGGGCATCGTGCGCCATTCCCCCGGGCTGGCTACCGCGGTGGACGGGCAATTGCAGCGCTTCGCCCTGTCGCCAACGGCTGCCGAGCTGGAAGAAGGCGTGGCCGAGGTGGCCCGGGAGATTTTGGCGGGCAGCGGCGCTGGTGCGGCGTGACTTGCCCGCCAGCACTTCCATCGTCTACACTCGCCGCATGAAAAATTTTGAAAAGCGGCGCGACCGCTACGATTTGTTCCGCGCGTTTGACAATCCCCTCGTCAACATCAATTTCCAGCTCGACGTGCCCGATTTCCGCCCCTGGTGCAAGGAACGGAACATTCCCGTGTTTCACTTTTTCCTGTTTTGCCTGCTCAATACGGTCAAGGACATCGACAATTTCATGTACCGCATCTGCCAGGGCGAAGTGATCCGTATCGACGATTTTCCCGCGTCCTACACCGTCATCAACAGCGACGAGAACCTCAATTACACGCGTTTTGCCATGACCGACCAGCTCGACGTATTCATCGAGCGCAGCCTGGAAGCCAAGCGCATCGCCGAAGCGAGCTGCGCGCTGATCAACACGGGCGAGGGGCAAAGCGAACGCGAGCAGCGCAACAATATCTTCATCACCTGCCTGCCATGGCTGGAGCTGGCGGCCATCGAGCACCCGGTCTGCCGCCACCGCGACGCCGACATCCCGACCTTTACCTGGGGCAAATTCGGCCCCGCGCAGCAGGATGGCCGCATGCGGATACCGTTTTCCGCGCAGGCCCACCATGGCTTTGTCGATGGCTACCATGTGCAGAAACTGGCGCAGGCGCTGGCGCAGCGCATCGCCGCCATGATTGCCTAAGCTAAATAGTCGCTGGGCGCCCGGCCCAGCACGCGGCGGAAGGCGGCCGTAAAAGCGCTGGGGCTGGCATAACCGAGATCGAGCGCCACGCGGGTAACGGCTTGTCCTTCGGCCAGGCGTGTGATGGCGGCCAGCAGGCACGCTTGCTGGCGCCATTGGGCAAAGCCCAGCCCCGTCTGGGCGCGGAATTGCCGCGTAAACGTGCGCCGGCTCATGCCCGCCTGCGCCGCCATCGCGTCCAAGCCGCTGTCCAGGCTCGGCTGTTGCAGCATGTCCATGCACAGCCGTGCCAGCCTGGCATCCTGCGGCAGGGGCGCGCTCAGGGGCAGGGGACTGGCAGCGGCGATCTCGTCAAGCAGCAAGGCCATCAACCGCCCGGCGCGCGACGCTTGCGCATACAAGGCTTCCACGGTCACGGCCTCGGCCAGCAACTGGCGCAGCAGCGGCGTGGCATCGAGCACCTGGCAGTGGCGCGGCAAGCCGGCCTCGGCGATGGCGTGCGGATCGACAAACACATTGTGCATGGTGACGGCGCCATGCATGCGCATGCCGTGCACCAGTCCGGCCGGTACCCAGCAGGCGCGTTGCGGCGGCACCAGCCAGTTGCCCTGCGGCGTGTGCACGCTGATGACGCCGCGCGCCGCATAGGCGAATTGCCCGTGCGCATGGCTGTGGCTGGGAAATATCTTGCCGGGAGCATAGTCGCGCGCCGTGGCGATCAGTGTTCGCGGCACTTCCGTATAAAAATCATCCATGGCCCGTACTCTACAGTATTTGACCTGCCATCGAAAGCGGGCCGTTGCCTGTACCACTACCATGCAGACTTTTCCTTCAAGGATGCATATGCACAATACCTATCATCGCGTGGGCCATGGCCCCCACGCCGTCATCGTCCTGCACGGCTGGTTTGGCGACGCGCACGCGTTTGCGCCGATGGAAACGGCCCTCGATGGCGACGCCTTCAGCTATGTCTTCATGGACAATCGCGGCTATGGCGGCATGCGCGGCGCGGCGGGCGAGTATTCGATGGAAGAGGTCGCCTGTGATGCACTGGCCTTGGCCGATGCGCTGGGCTTTGCCACATTCAGCGTGGTCGGTCACTCCATGGGCGGCATGGCGCTGGAACGGCTGGCCTTGCTGGCGCCCTTGCGTTTGCGCAAGCTGGTGGCCGTGGCGCCCGTGCCCAGCTGCGGCGTGGCGCTGCAGGGGCCGGCCCGGCAACTGTTTCTCGATGCCAGCGCGAACATCGATGCGCGGCGCGCCATCATCGATCGCAGCACGGGCGGGCGCTTGCCTGCAAGCTGGCTGGACTGGAAGGCGCAGTATTCGTGGGAAAGTTCGGATCAGGCCGCGTTTGCCGCCTATTTTCTCGCGTGGAGCGAAACGGATTTCAGCGGCGAAGTGCAAGGATCAGCGCCGAAACTGCCCTTGCTGGCGCTGGTGGGGGAACACGACCCCCGCTTCGATGCGGACTTGATGCGCCGCACGTATCTGGCGTGGTACCCGCAAGCCCGGCTGGAGGTGCTGGGCAATGCGGGACACTATCCGATGAATGAAGCGCCGCTGGCCCTGGCGGCCAGCATCGAGGCGTTTCTATCGGCGCAGTGACCTTATGCTGCCTTGCTGCGCAGGCGCAGCAAGCTCAGGCCCAGCAGCACGAAGGCGCCGCCCGTGATGCGGTTGAACAGCTTGGCGCGGCCCGGCGTTGCCAGCTGGGTTTTCAGCAGGCGCGCCAGGTTGGCATAGAACAGATGGGCCAGCATGGCGCAGGCGACGAACGAGGTCGTCAGCACGGTGAACTGGATGGCCACCGGCTCGCCCGGCGTGATGAATTGAGGGAACAGGGCCGAAAAGAACAGGATGGCTTTCGGATTGGTCAGCGCGACCGTCAAGCCCTGGCGGAAGAGTTTCCAGAATGAATTTGGATTCGCCGCGCCTTGCACCACGGGCGCATCGGCCACGACGCTGGTCTTGCTGCGCCATTGCTTGATGCCCAGGAACACCAGATACAGGGCGCCGGCCAGTTTCAGCAGCATGAAGGCCGTGGCCGAGGTGGCCAGCACGACGCCCATGCCGGCCATGGCCACGCCGGAAATGATGAACAAGCCAAAACCATTGCCCATGCTGCTGATCATCGCGCGGCGCGGGCCGACGGCGATGGCATTCGAGATGGCCAGCAAGACGGCCGGGCCGGGAGAAAACGTGACGAGCAGGGCGACGCTGCAGAAAAGCAGCCAGTTCGAGAGGTGCATGGATGTTCCTGGGTGGGGCCGAAGCCGGATTGGGAAGTCAAAACACGTCTATTGTACGAAGTTTTCGGCTCCCGTGTCAGCGGCCCCGGCCTGAATCCGGCTCAAGGTCAGGCAAACAGGCTGGCGACCACATGGTTGATGGCCGCGCCGCCGGCGATCAGCCAGCAGAACAGCAGGCCGGCCAGCAACAGGGGCTTGATGCCGGCGCGGCGGATGGCCGACATGTGCGTCGTCAAACCCAGGGCCGCCATGGCCATGGCCAGCAGGGCCGTGTCGATGTCGGTGATGGTGGCGACCGTGCCCGCTGGCAACAGGCCCAGCGAATTGAATGCCACCACGGCAATAAAAATGAAGGCAAACCAGGGGATGGCCAGCTTGGCCGCCTTGTCGTGGCCGCCATCTTTGGCCTTGCCGCGCGCCAGCAGGGCCGACAGGATGACGAGGAACGGCGCCAGCATCATCACGCGCACCATCTTGGCGATCACGGCCGCATTCGCCGCCTCTTGCCCGATCGACTTGCCGGCCGCCACCACTTGCGCCACTTCATGCACGGTCGAACCGATGTACACGCCGAAGGCCGTGGGCGTGGCGCCCAGCACTTGCCAGCCCAGGTTCAGCTGGTACAGCACGGGATACAAAAAGATGGCGATGGTGCCGAACACCACGACGGTGGAGACGGCGACGGTGACGTCCTCGCTGCGCCCCTTGACGACGGGCTCCGTCGCCATCACGGCTGCCGCGCCGCAGATCGAGCTGCCCGCGCCGATCAGGATGGCGCTGTTGCGTTCCAGCTTGAACACCCTGGTGCCCAGGAACATGGCCAGGCCAAACGTGGACGCCAGCACCAGCGCGTCGATGGCGATGCCGGCCAGGCCCACCTGGCCGATATCCTGGAATGTCAAACGGAAGCCATACAGGATGATGCCAAGACGCAATAATGTCTGCTTGGAAAAGGCCACGCCGGCGCCGCAAGTGGGCGCCAGGCCGCCATACACGCTGTTGCCCAGCACAATGCCCAGCATGATGGCCAGGGTCAGGGCGCTCATGCCGTGGCTTTGCATCCATTCCAGCTTGCCCAGCGCAATGGCGCCCCAGGCGATCACGCCGCTCAGCAGCAGGCCGGGCAGGAGGCGGCCATAGCGGTCGCTGAAACTTGTTGTGTTGGTTGTTGAGAGGGAAGACATGCCGTACTCCATGTTTTTATGCGTATGACATGACTGTACAGTTCCTCGATTAAATGGTAAAACGGATTGTTTTAGTATGTTTAACCTGAAAAATAGGTAAATCAGATGGCTTTGACTTTGCGGCAACTGCAGATATTCCTGGCCGTGGCGGACACGGGCAGCACCAGCGCGGCCGGCGAGCTGATTGCGCTGTCGCAATCGGCCACCAGCGCGGCCCTGAACGAGCTGGAAGCCCTGCTCGGGGCGCAACTGTTCGACCGGGTGGGCAAGCGATTGCTGCTCAACGACAATGGCCGTTTGCTGTTGCCGCAGGCGCGGCAGATGCGTGACGCGGCCGCCAGCATCGAGCGCCAGTTTGCGGGCGCCGACCCGTCCGTGCCCGTCAGCCTGCAGATCGGCGCCAGCACGACCATCGGCATCTATCTGTTGCCGCAGATCCTGGCCCAGGCGTCGCAGCAGTACGGGCGCAGCATCCCGCAGGTGACGATTGCCAACACGGCCGACATCGCAGCCGCCGTGGCGGAGTTCCGTGTCGATATCGGCCTCATCGAAGGGCCGTGTCACGAAGCGGGCTTGCTGGTGGAGCCGTGGCTGACGGACCAGATGCTGATCGTGGCCGCGCCCACGCACCCGCTGGCGCAGCTGCGCCATTTGCTCAGCTTTGCGGAGCTGAACCAGGCGGGCTGGCTGTTGCGCGAGGCGGGCTCGGGCACGCGCGAAGCCGTGGAGCAAGCCTTGGTGCCGTATCTGCATTATCTGCGCGCCGCAGGCGAATTCAGCAACTCGGAAGCCATCAAATATGGCGCGGCGGCCGGTCTCGGCATCGCCTGCCTGTCGCGGGTCGTCGTGGCCGATCTGCTGGCCAGCGGCCAACTGGTGGAACTGGAAACCATGCTGCCGCCCCTGGAGCGCAATTTCTATCTGATCCGCCAATCGAAGAAAATCCTCTCGCCCCGTTTGACGGGATTTTTGGAACTGTGCCGCCACGCCTCGCGCATGGCTTGACTGTTTTCCATATAAGGGATAAATTCCCATATATGGAAAATTCAACGCTCACAGATAACGAGACGGAACAGCGCCTGGCCGCGCGATTAAAACAGTTGCGCGTGGAGCGGGGCTGGTCGCTGGACCAGCTGGCTCACTTGAGCCAGGTCAGCCGGGCCACCCTGTCGCGCCTGGAAAATGGCGAAGTCAGCCCGACGACGGCCGTGCTGGGCAAGCTGTGCGCCGCTTATGGCCTGGCCATGTCGCGCCTGCTGCGCATGGTCGAGGACGATTTTCCGCCCCTGCTGCTGCGGGCTGAGCAAAGCGTGTGGACGGACGCGGACACGGGCTTTGTCCGCCGTTCCGTCTCGCCCCCATCGCGCGCGCTGGCCGGCGAAGCGCTCGAATGCGAGCTCGGCGCGGGCGTGACGATCGCCTACGCGGCCTCGCCCCGGCCCGGCATGGAACACCATCTGCTGCTGCAGGAGGGCAAGCTCAACGTGACGGTTGACGGCCGCTCCCACGCTTTGCTGCCCGGCGATTGCCTGCGCTACCAGTTGCACGGCGCCAGCGCGTTTACGACCCCGCCGGACAGCGGCGCCCGCTATTTTTTGTTCATCGTCTGAGATTGACATGTCCCCATCGCTACGCCATTTTTCGCCCGCCGATATTCTTGTACGCCTGCCGGAACTGGGCACCTTGCTGCAAGACTGCGTGCACGACGGCGCCAGCATCGGTTTTATCCTGCCGTTCGATACGGCGGCCAGCCAGGCGTTCTGGACGGATAACGTCTTGCCGGCCGTCACGCGCGGCGTGCGCCTGCTGCTGGTGGCCGAAGTGGAAGGCAAGGTGGCCGGCGCCGTGCAGCTGGACTGGGACACCAATCCCAACCAGGCGCACCGGGCCGAAGTGCGCAAGCTGCTGGTCGCGCCCGCTTTCCGCCGGCATGGCATCGCCCGCCAGCTGATGCAGGCGCTCGAAGAACAGGCGCGGCAGCTGCCGTGCAGCCTGCTGACTCTGGACACGCGCAGCGGCGACCATGCGCAAGCGCTGTATTTGTCGCTCGGCTACGTGGTGGCGGGCAGCATCCCCGCCTACGCGCTGGCGCCGGCCGGCGACCGGCTGGACGCCACCACCATCCTGTACAAGCAACTGCAGCATTGATCTGGCAAAGGGAACTCATGCATTGCAAGGACCGCATGTTGCCGCTGCCAGCCAATGTCGGCTGGCTTGTTGCCAGATAAAATCACCCGTCTGATTACAGAACCGTCCTACCTCGATACCCGGCATCGTCCGACTGGCGTGTGCCGGTGCCGCGCCTACACTGTTCTTTGATAGACCCGGCGGCGGGTCCTTTCTTCTTACAGGAGGCTGATATGGCAAATATCCAGGCAGGATCGGACGGTGCGGCAAAACAGGAAATGTCGGCAAAGCGCTTGAACGTGGTGGACTGGATCTCCATGATCCTCTTGATCGTGGGCGGCTTGAACTGGGCGCTGGTGGGCCTGTTCGATATCGACATCGTGGCCCGCATCCTCGGTGCCATGACGGCGGCTTCGCGCGGCGTGTACGTGCTGGTGGGGCTGGCGGCGCTGTATTCCATTTACCTGTGCCTGCGCAAGTTCCCGGCCAAATCCTAGACGGGAGGATACATGCCTGTTGGTGCAAGCCCCAAGCGTGAACGCGAATTCAAGAAGCTGGAACGCGATTTCAAGCAGGAAGGACGTTACCCGGGCCGCGAGGAAGAGGTCGCGGCGCGCATCGTGAACAAGCAAAGGGCGCAGTCGGGTGAAACCAGGCAAGCGCAGGAGCGGAAAAAAGCCGGCGGCGCTGCCCCGGAGGCGTCACCGCTTGACTTGCCCATCGCCGGCTACCAGCAACTGACGGTGGCGCAGATCCGCGACAAGCTGGACAGCCTGTCCGCTGCCCAGCGCAAGCGGCTGCGCGCTTATGAGGCGGCACACAAGAAGCGCAAGGGCGTGCTGCAAGCGCTGGAGGCTTGAGCTGGCGTCATGAGCTGTATGCGGTGTCCGGCTTGTCCATGCATGCGTTATGGGACGGCTTGCTGCGTACGCAGGTAGGCCAGCAAGTCGGCCACTTGCTGCGCATTGCCGATGCCCCAGAAACGCATGTTATTGCCGGGAATGAAATCGCTGGGCGCCTTGAGGAAGGCGGCCAGGTTTTGCTCGGTCCAGACAATATTCGCGTTTTTCATGGCCGCCGAGTATTTGTAGTCGGTGGTGGCGCCGGCCTTGCGGCCGATCACGCCCGTCAGCTTGGGACCGAAGCCGCCGCGCGCCGATGGTCCCACCTGATGGCAGGAAGCGCATTTGCGAAATGCTGCCTTGCCCGCTTCGGCATTGCCGGTGAGGGGGGCGGGAGCGGCTGCCTGCGCTACGGCTGCTGGCGCCAGCAGCAGGGCTGGCGCCAGTAGCAAGGCTGCGGCGGCAAGAGGAGAGGACCAGCGAAAAAGAAATGGGGATGTCATCGGTGAGGCGGAAGTGCGCGATATGGCAAGTAATGACGCATTTTACAGGCGGGCATCAAAACCTGCCCGTCAGCTATGCAACCATGCCAGGCTAGCCATGCCAGGCGGCTAGGCGAGGGCACGGCGCCGCAAGCTGCGGGACAGGCTCCATACCGCTAGCGCTTGCCGCCCTGTGCACCGAGCGCCGCCATGGCCGAGGCAAACACGATGCAGGCGATGGCCAGCCACTGGGTCAGGCTCAACAGTTCTCCCAGCACGGCCATGGCCGCCAGCGCGCTGACGGCCGGCGCCGCGCTGCTGAACATGCCGAACACCCCTTGCGGCAAGCGGCGAAGGGCAAAGATTTCCAGAGAGTACGGCAGGGCGCTCGACAGCATGGCAATGGCCAGGCCCATCAAGGCAATCGACGGCGCCAGCAAGGCTGTTCCCGAGTAGGTGATGCCGATGGGCACCGTCACCATGGCCGCCACCGTCATGCCCCAGGCCACGGCTTGGCCACCTTGCAAGGTCGAGGCCCGCTTGCCGAAGATGATGTACAGCGCCCAGCACAGCGCCGCGCCCAGTGCATACGCCACGCCGACGGGGTCCAGGCTGCCCGGACTGCCTTGCAGCGGCAACAGTAAATACAAGCCAAACACGGCGCACGCGACGGCCAGCAAATCGCGTGGCCGCCGCGACGACAGCATGGCCACGGCCAGCGGCCCCGTTACCTCGATGGCGACGGCGATACCGATCGGTATCAGCGCAAACGCCCGGTAAATCAGCAAGTTCATCAACCCCAGCACGGAGCCGTAGACCAGCAAATTCAGCACATCCTTGCGCGTCAGCCGGTAGCGCCACGGCCGGAAGATGGCCAGCAGGATCAGCGCCGAGAACCCCACGCGGTACGCCGTAATCCCCTCGACCCCGATGACGGGAAACAGATTCTTCGCAATCGCCGCCCCCAGATTGACGGAAATCTGCCCTCCCAGGACGGCCAGGGAAGGGAGCAGGATGTTGTCGGGGAGGGCGGAGGTCGAGGCGGGGGAGGTCATGGGGCGCCATTTTAATACGCAACAGGCCGCCAGTCGCTGGCAGATCAGCAACGGACGGCATTTATCCGCCCGTACTGGCGACAATGCGGAGCGGACACTGTTGTAATAGTACAAGTATTTTCTGATAATGTTATTCTGCCAGTACCCCACTGATCAGTGGGGTGCCGCCAACGATTCTTTGTCTCTATGGAGCCGCTCTATGAATTGCAGAAGCATGGCAGTGACAGTCGCTTTGGTGTTTGCCGCTGGCATGGCTGGGGCTGGGGCTGAGGCCTTGCCACCGCAGGCGCAATTGCCGGTCTGGGCAACGCAGCAATTCGATAATCTGGCCAAGCGCGAGGCCATCGAAGTCAATGCGCGCGTGAATCCCTTCGTCCTGCGCGGCGATTTCGACGGCGACGGCAAGGGCGACCTGGCTGTCTTGATCAAGAACAAGGACAGCAAGAAAGAGGGTATCGTCTTCCTGTTCCGGCAAAAGACGGCGCCGTGATCGTCGGGGCGGGACATGTGTTGTCCAATGGCGGCGACGATTTCGCCTGGCTGGAAGTGTGGCAGGTGGAAGACAAGGGCTCGCTCCAGCGCAGCTACCATGAAAAATCGCTCCGGCTGAAAACGGACGGGATCGTGGTGGCGAAAGAGGGTTCTGCCAGTGCCTTGATTTATATCAAGGGCGGCAAGGCGGTGTGGCAACAGCAGGGCGATTGACGCATTCCACGCAGCTGTCTGCTGGCCGATGGGGAGGCGTTCTATCGAGCCGTATAATTAACGCGTCTACAGGAGTAGCAGGGCAATGACTGTGTTCCGTATCGGCGACACCAATTTTGAAGTGGATGTCGCGAAATCACACATCAGTCTGGCGCCACGTGCCGATGGCATGCGGGAAATCAATATCAGGATCGAGGCCGACGACGAGGTGTTCATGCGGCTGACGGAAGACGACGATGCGCCCTGGTCGTGGGCGCTGTATCCGCCGTCCTTCCTTTTGCAAGGCTTGCTCGTCGCGGGAACGGATGACGGACCCGTGCAGATGCTTGCCGTTGACGCCGGCAATACGGACTGCGAATCCGCGCTCTACATGATGGAATACCGCGAAGTGGCCGATCTACGCTTGGTGGAATTGTCGGCGCAGCGCCTGGCCATCACGGGCAAGGTGGAATTTTTTGGCAAAAACCTGCCTTTCGCCATCGATATGCCGCGCATAAGCTAGCGGCAATCTTCAGCGCAGCTAAGTAGGTCGTGGGAAATTATTGTGAAGTTATGACGAACAGAACGGGATGCGCTGCAAGGCGCCCGTTGCGACGCAGTGCAGGCACTGCTAGCAGCGGATAACGCCGCAGAGCGCCGGTTATGGAAGTCAGAAATCACAATAATTTATTGCGACCTACTTCGTGAACTGGGGCAGCCTGTGCTGGCCGCCCCGATTGCATCAGTCCAGTTTCAAGGCCTTCGCCACATCCCCCCACGCCACATACTTGAAGTTCTGCGGCCCATCGGGCAAGCGCTTGTAGCCGTCCTGGATCACCAGCATGCCTTGCGCATACGCGCCGCCCAGGTTGGCGGAGGTGACGTCGAGGCCGTCCGTTTCCGAGGTGCCGTCTATGCCAGCGGGCAAGTTGAAGCCCACCTTGAAGCGGCCGCGCACCTTGTACGGCGCTTGCGCGTCGAGCACCACGTAGCTGCTGTTGCCCTGGCTGGAGACGATCAGATAGCCCGTATTGGGCGCGCCATCGGGCCTGCGGTAGATGGCCATGCCTTCCACGTCCGCCGCCAGGTTTGCGCCCACAGGCAAGACCATGGTCAGCGCGTCCGGTTTGGCTGCGTCGGCCGAGGTGGTCCACACGCCGCGCGTTTCCTCGCCCAGGAACAGGCGACCGTTGGCGTCGTCGGCCACGCAGCCTTCCGGTTGCGTGGCGACCTTGAAGCTGCGCAACGGAGTCGCGCTGAATTTGCCGCCTTCCAGGCCGATGCTGTATTGCTGGAAGGTGCCGTCCTTGTCGTTGATGAACGCTTGCACGCCGCCGCCGGCCGGCTGGTACAAGCACATGCCGTAGATGCTTTTCAGACCGGTAGGAAAACGGCCCGCTTCCGCCACCTCGCCGCTGGCATTGATGGTAAATAACATCATGCTGTTGTCGTCGCGCTGGGTGGCCACGGCCAGGTCGACCTTGCTGCCGCCCAACTGGATGTTCTGCCGCACATCAACGTTGTTCAGGCGGCCCACTTCCAGCAGCTGCGTCTGCTTGCCTTGCAGGTCGTAGACGAGCAGTCCTTGCTTCTTGTTGGTACCGAGAATGCGCGCATCGGCTGGATTCCTGGAAAGCCAGATGGCCGGGTCGTCGGCCGCGTCGCCCTGGCGCGCCATCGGTTCCGTCTGCGCTTGCGGGGCGATGATGGCCACCGCAGGCTGCGTTTCCGCTTTGCCTGCCCATTTCAAGGGCCGCGCCTGCCAACCGTTCTTGCCGCGCAGCAGCAAGGCGTCCTTGTCCAGCGCCAGCTGGCTGTCGCCCTTGCGCACGTTCAAGGCGACGGACTGGGCTGGCTGTGCCGTCCATCGGCTGTCCTGGTGGGCGAACAGGTGCAGCTTGTCCGCCTTGCCGTCGAGCACGGCCACGCCGCCCGGCAGCACGGCCAGCGCACCGGCGCCGCCGTCGAGCTGGCCGTACGGCTTGCGCAGGGCCACCACTTCGCGCTTGCCCATGCCTTCCGAATCGGCCTCATACGCCCACACGCCCATGTTGGACTCGCTCACCAGCAGGCGCTGCGTGCCATCGTCGACGCGGCAATGTTTGGCGTGCGGCGGCAGGGCCAGTTTGCGTACCAGGCTGCGCTGCTCGCCCTGCATGACCCATTGTTCCGCTTGGCCATCCTTGCCGATCAAGAACAGGTGATCGAGCTGCTGGGCGTCGCGGTACAGGCAGGACGCTTCCACGGAAAACGTCGGCACGGGAAACGGCGCCAGTTTCACCAGCTTGCCGGCCTGCACATCGACGGAGACGGGCAGCGGGTGCTGCGTGTCCGCTTCCAGGAAGACGGCCAGCACCTTGCTGCCATCGATGCGCGTGTCGAGCTGCTTGGCGCGCACGGCGATGCGGTCTTGTTCCTGGCCGGCCGCATTGAACAAACGCAAGCCGTGCTTGTCCAAAGTCAGCCAGCCGCCGCCGGGCAGGCGCGCCAGTTCCTCCGCTTCCTGCGTGAAGGAGGGGGTGGCGTTGGACGCGACGGGGGCGGCTTGCACCGTGCCGCTGATGCAGAAGGCAGCCAGCAAAGCGCTGCAGAGTACGGTTTTTTTCATGTTATTGACAATCATCAGAAGGCGCTGGCTTTCAGGCTCACTTTGAAAGTGCGGCCGTATTGTTCGTTTTGCACGTTGTATGGCTTCGTGCCCTGGTAGACATAGTATTTCTCGTTGTTCAGGTTGGCCGCCTCGAACGTCACCTGGAACTGCTTGTTGATCTGGTAGGACAGCGAGAAGTCGAGCTGTTTCTGGCTGTCCACGATACGGTCCTGGCTTTGGTCGAGGATATCGCCGCCCATTTCCAGCAGGTAGGGCGACTTGTAGTTGATGGCCAGGCGGGCGCTGACCGGGCCCGTTTCATAGCCCAGCATCAAGTTCATCACCTGGTTCGACTGGCCCGGCAGGCGGATGTCGCGGTTCATCTGCTGCTTGCTGGCCTTGTCGTAGCGGCCGATTTGCGCGCGCGACGTGCTCAGGGTGCCATTCACGCCGACGAGGAATTTGTTGAAGGGCGCCGGCAGCATGCGCAGGGGCTGCATGTAAGCCAGTTCGATGCCCTTGACTTTCGCCGCGTCGCCGTTCGCATACGAGGTGGCCGTCGTGTAGCCCGTCCATTGTCCCGTGCCGGCCAGGTTGGTCGTGTAGGTAAAATTCTTGATGTCCTTGTAGAAGCCGTAGGCCGACATCACGCCGTCGTTGCCCAGGACTCTCTCGATACCCAGGTCCAGGTTGTTGGCTTTCAAGGGTTTCAAGTCCGGGTTGCCGATCACGGCTTCCGTGTTGCTGGCCAGGCTGATGCCGGGTGCCAGTTGGCTGAAGTTGGCGCGCACGACGGCTTGCGTCCACGCGGCCCGCACGCTGGTTTTTTGATCCACATCATAACGGGCTTGCAGGTTTGGCAGCCAATTGGTGTATGAACGTTCGCGCGTCAAGGCCGTGGCCAACCCGGCGCTGTCCACCTGCGAGCCGGCGGCCTCGAAACTGGTGCGTTCGGCGCGCACCCCGCCCAGGATGTGCCAGGCGTCGAAATCATAGCTGTTCTGCACATACATGGCGTTGATGTCTTCATGCATGCGGTAATCGTTGATGATCGATTCCGTGGCCAGGCGCGCCTTGTCGCGGTCCAGGCCGGCGACCCTGGCGCGTATCAGCGCCGGGTCCAGCGCCACGCCGATGTTGCCCAGATCGTAATCGAGATTGTGGCCCTGCACGAAGGCGCTCATCGAGGTGGAGCCGGCGCCCCAGTAATTGCCGCTGGAAGCCTTGCTGCTGTTATACGCCCATTGATCCGTGTCATTCGTTTTTTCGCGGCGGCTGACTTTGGCGCCGAATTTCAGGGTGGCGATGTCGAACTTGCGCGCCAGGTCGATGCGTGCATGGTGTTCATTGTCCTTCGAGTAGCGCTTTTGCAGCGTGATGGCGTTGAGCGCGTAGCCGGCCGGGTCGTACAGCGAGGCGGGGCCGCTCAACAATGGTTGCTCGGTGCCATTGAAACTGATGCCGGCAAAATTGCTGAGGCCGCGGAAACGGCCGTCGTTCAAGGATTCCGGCGTGTCTTCCATGGCGCGGCTCAGGCCGCCTTTCACGTCCAGGGTCCAGTCGCCCGATTTCTGCTGCGTGCCCAGCACCAGCGAGCGCACTTGCTGCGTGTACTTGCGCTGGCGGATGCGGCGTTCGGCGCGCGCGCTGGCCGTCTGGCCTTCGGCCAGGCTGCCGCCGGCGATATTGCTGATGGTCAGGCGGTCGCGCACTTCATCGTCGGAAAATTCGCTGACGAACGAGCGCAAAAACCAGCTGTTGCCCGCTTCCGGACGGTAATCGAGGTTGACGGCCAGGGCGCCGCGCTTGCGCACGGGCAGGTAGTCGCGCAATTCCAGGCCCGACAATTTGCCCTTGCTCCAGGCGCCGCCCGTTTCCACGTCATCGGAGCCGAACGAGCGCTTTTCCGCGCTCAGGCCGGCGGCCACGCCCAGCTTGCCATCGAGAAAGCGCTGGGCCCACAGGGCGCCGCCGCTGGGGCTGGTCTTGCCCGTCTTTTCATCATGGCTGGCGGCCACGTTGGCCGACAGCAGCTTGCCCGGCAAGTCGAAGGCGGACAGCGATTTCACTTCGATGGTGGCGCCCAGGGAGTTGGCGTCCATTTCCGGCAGCAAGGTCTTCGAGACTTCCAGCGTGCGGATCAGACCGGCAGGCAGGATATCGAGCGCCACGGCGCGGCGGCCCGCTTCCGGCGACGGCACCAGCGCGCCGTTGATGGTGACGGCATTCAGGTCAGGCCCCAGGCCGCGCACCGTGATGTAGCGGCCTTCGCCCTGGTCGCGCTGCACGGACACGCCCGGCAAGCGGGCCAGCGCCTCGGCCGCGTTTTTATCGGGCAAACCGCCGATATCGTCGCTGCTGATGACGCTGATGATGTTGTCGGCTTTCTCTTGCGCGGCGATGGCGTTGCGCAGGCTGGCGCGCTGGCCGCTGACGACCACGGTGGCGGCCGGCTGGCCAGCCGCATCTTGTGCTTGCGCATGGCTTTGACCGCTGAAGACGGCCATGATGGCCAGGGACAGGGCCGTCAGGCGCAGCGGGGAGGGGAACGATGTGTGCGTGGTTTTCATGAAGAGCTCGGTTAGGGAGGAAGGAACCGGGCGGATTCTAGGCAGCAAATATGACGGTTGCGTGACAGGCAATCGATTGCCAGCCTGAAAACAACGGCGGGTGAACGCTTTCCGGCCGGAAATGAACCGGGGTGAGCTGAAATGACCTGCCGGCGCAGGGCGCATGGGCAAAGGCTCGCCGTATTTGCATGGGTGTCCCTGGTAATGATGAGCCGTTTGCACCTGCCGCACGGGAGCGGGGCATGTCATCGTGCCGTCATGGGCGGGCGCTATCGTGGCGGCAGCACCACTTTTAAAGGTTTTCCCACATGCTGCCATTGCACCGTAACAGCCTGATTGCCGCCGCACTGGCCTTGCCCCTGTTCTTGTTCCTGTACGCCACATTGGGCCACGTTAAACCGTTTGCCGTCTGGAAGTGGATGGATATCGTCTGCGAAGGCGGCACGGCCGTCATGGCGGGCATCTGGTTTTTGTTTACCCTCAGCAGCCGGCCGCGTGGACGGGTGACGAGCCTGATCGCCGGCGGCCTGTGCGCCATCATGCTGGGGTCCTGGGCCGATTGCCTCGATGAATTCTTCGCCATCGACAAGCAGGAAGTATGGGATAACTGGCTGGAAGCCTTGATCCCGTTCGGCATGCTGGTGCTGACGATCGGCATGTATTACTGGCGCCAGGAACAGTTCCGCCTGAACGAGCATCTGCAAAAGCGCGAACGCCTGTTCCGCGACCACCGCGCCTTCGACCGCATCACGCAGCTGGCCGACGCCAGCTACCTGCGCACGCAGATGCGCCTGGAGCAGGAACGCCGGCCCGGCCTCGATTGCGCGCTGGTCTTGCTCGACATCGACAGCTTTCACCTGATTAACCGCGAATACGGCCACCGCGAAGGCGACCGCGTGCTGCAAGCCGTGGGCCACATGCTGCTGTTGAACTTGCGCAATGACGATCTGCTGTGCCGCTATGCGGGCGACCGCTTCGCCGTGCTGATGCCGGGCGTGTCGCGCGAGGATGCGGCCGTGCGGGCACGCCACCTGTGCGTCATGGTGGGGCAGATGCGCCACCACACCAACGACAACCGCGAAATCCGCCTGAGCCTGCGGCATGCGTGCTCTCTCACCGATGGCGTGCCGGAAGTGGTGTTGGCCGAGCTGAGCCGGGCCGTGGAAACGCCGGGCCGCAGCGCCAGTCCCAGGGCCGGCAGCGCCGCGCCTGCCTGATGCCGCTGATTCAGCAGGGCGACCCCGGCATCGCGGCCCATCACCAGCCGGCGCTGGTGCTTGACTACGCGCGCAGCCGCGACCTGGCCACGGCGCCGCTGCTCAAGGGCACGGGCCTCGATGGCGGCGCGCTGCCGTCCGCGGAAAGCCAGGTGAGCGCCGCGCAATACCTGCAATTGCTGGCCAACGTGGCGCGTGGTCTCGACAGTGCCGACACCAGCTTCATGCTGGGCCAGCAAATGCTGCCCGGCCATTACGGCGCCGCCAGCCATGCCTTGCTGCAGGCGCAGAATCTGCGCCAGGCCTTGACCATCCTGTCCGATTTTCATACCTTGCTGTGTCCGCTGCTGCAGCCGCGCTTGCGCGAGACCGGCGACATGCACGTGCTGTACTGGGTCGATGCATTCGGCGCGCCCAGCCAGCTGCCTTTTTTGGTGGAAATGCACATGACGGCGCTGGCGGCCATGTGCCGCTGGCTGGCGGGAGAGTCCTTGCCATGGCGCTTCTGTTTCAACCGCGCGCGGCCCCGCCACGTGGAGCAGCACGAGGTGCACCTGGGCCAGGCGCTGCGTTTCGATTGCCAGGTGGACGCCATGCTCATCGATTCGAGCTGGCTCGACAAGCCCTGGCCGCGCGGCAATGCCACGGCGGCCGCGCTGGCCTTGCGCGCGGCGGCCCTGGCGCCCGTGCCGGCAGCCAGCCTGCTCGGTGCGCTGTACGACTACCTGCTGCTCAATATCCGCTGCGCACCGACCCTGGAGCGCACGGCGCAGGAATTCGGCGTCAGTCCCGCCACCCTGAAACGCCATTTGGCGCGCCATGGCACGCATTTCCAGGCCGAGCTCGATCAGGTGCGCGCACACAAGGCCATCTACCTGTTCCAGGCGCATGGCTACGACAACGATGCCGTGGCCGCCTACCTCGGCTTTCATGATGCCACCAACTTCCGCCGCTCGTTCAAACGGTGGACGGGGCAAACGCCGCAATTATTGCGTCACGCGCTGGCTCTGTTCGTGGCTGGATGATCGCCGGCGTTGCGCGCCGGCGCCACGCAAGGTCGTTCCTGAGGGAACAATTGCCCGTTCTGCTACATCCATAGTACACTCGATCAGAGAGCGGACAGACGCGCTTTGAGGCGCTCCGGTACGGCGTCACGCGACGCCGCAATACCGCCATCACGATGGCGGGCCGGCGGCAGACAACCGGCGTGCCGTGCCTTAACCCAGCCTGGAAACTGGCGTCACCAGTGTGGTGCGCCGGAAACCGGGCAACTTGATAATGCTCAATCGTGTATTCACAATCGCAGATCGATCCAGTCGTCAGTTTCCGCAACACCCAGGGTGAGGCGGTGCGCGGCACGATTTTCAACTTGCAGCGCAATTCGCTGGTCATGGAAATCTATAATCCATACTCGATTGTGCAGGTCAGCGAGGTGCTCAATGACGTGACGGTGCGCATGGGGGCGAAGAACGCCTACGTGGGCAAGGCCGTCGTCATCAGCAGCGTCAACACGGGCCTGACCGCCATCGTTTCCGTGACCCTGATCGACGAGTGGCGCGAATTGAGCGATGTGGTCGTCGTCAAGGGCGCCGTGTTGAAAGAGTCGAGCGCCTTTGTCGCCGGCTGGGGCGAGCGCTTCCGCATCCGCCGCGACTACCAGATCGTCGTCAACGAAATGCGCGCCTTCCTGTCGGAAGTGGCGCGCTGGGTCGAGCAGGTCGACTTGTCCGACTCGCTGCCCAAGGAAAACGGCCGCCTGCGTCCCGACATCTTCGACGAGCTGGCCTTGCCGCTGATGGAGCAAACCCAGCTGTACTTGCGCCAGCTCGAGGTGGAAGCGTCGCTGGTCGAGGAAGAGCGGGCGCCGGCCCACCGCGCCTTTGCCCAGGCGGCGCTGCACCCGCTGATCCTGCGCGCGCCCTTCGTCTTCCGCACGTTTACCAAGCCGCTTGGCTATGCGGGCGACTACCAGATGGTCAACCAGCTGCTGGACGATCCGCGCCAGGGCCCGAGCACGTATTTTCAGATCGTCAATGCGGCCTTCCTGCAGGCGGCCGTGGCGACGGCACACCGCAACCGCATCGATATCCTGACGGAATTCCTGTCGCAAAAGGCGGCCGCGGCGCGCGCCGCCGGGCGTGTGTATAAAGTGCTCAACGTGGGCTGCGGCCCGGCCATCGAGGTGCAGCGTTTTCTGGAAACGTGCCCCGATGCGCAATGGCTGGCCTTCGAGCTGGTCGACTTCAGCAGCGAGACGCTGGACTGGACGCGCGCGCGCCTGACCACCATCATGCAGCGCACGGGGCGTGTGGTCGAGATCGATTATGTGCACGACTCCGTGCACAACCTGCTCAAGCGCCGCCACGGTTCGGGCGCCACGGGTCTACCCGGCAGTTTCGACGCCGTGTATTGCGCCGGCCTGTTCGACTATCTGTCCGACAAGGTGTGCGCGCGCCTGCTGATGCACTTCGCCTCGCGCGTGGGGCCGGGCGGGCGGCTGCTGGTGACGAATGTGCACGCGGATAATCCGGGCAAGTTCGGCATGGAGCATTTGCTGGAGTGGCATTTGATCTATCGCAATGAAGCGGGCCTGTCGGCCTTGCTGCCGGAACATGCGACGGACCCGAAAATCTATGTCGACGCGACGGGCGTGAATGTATTTGCGGAAGTGAGCATTCCTTGATGATGGATACCCCAGGCCTGCACGCCGGCTACACGGCCGTTTTGCGCGACTTCCGCCTGGAATTCAGCCGCGGCGGGGCCTACACGGGCATCGTGCTGATCCTGCTGGGCATGGGCCTCGATTCGGCCCTGTATCCGGACAAGCAGTCGGCGTTTACCAGCGCGCGCATCGTCGTGTCCGTGCTGATCTTTTGCGTCGTGCTGGCCATGCGCACGCGCTGGGCGCAAGACCGCATCCAGGGACTGACCTTTGTCTGGCTGATCCTGCCGCAAATCATGATCGCCTGGATGATCGCCGTCACGGAAGGCGCCACCTCGATCTATTATGTGGGCATGACCCTGGCCATCTATTCATCGGGCATCGTGCTGGCCTTCGGCCTGTGGCAAAATATGGTCTTTGGCGCGATTTCCTGCCTGCTGTACGTGGCTGCGTGCGCCTGGCATGCGGGCGGTTTCGACTTGCCGAGTACGTTTGTCGTCAACTGTTTATTCCTCATCATGTCGGCCAGCATCAGCGCCGTATTTACCTATTTTAATGAACGCGCCCGCTTCATGCTGTTCCAGCTGAAGGCGGAAGTGGCGCAAAAGAACACGCAGCTGGAAGAAACGAATAAAAGCCTGGCCGATATCAAGGGACAGATGCTGCAGCAAGAGAAAATGGCCGCCATCGGCACCCTGGCCGCCGGCATGCTCCATGAAGTGAACAATCCCGTGAACTTCTGCATGATGGCCATCGAGGTGGCCATCGAAGACCCGGCCGCCAAGCAAAGCGCACTGGTCAGCGAATGCCTGGCCGACGCGAAGCAGGGCATGCTGCGCGTGCAGCACATCGTGTCCGATTTGAAAACCTTTGCCTACCGCAAGAGCGGCAACCAGCTGGAAACGGGCCACTTCCAGTTCCGCAGCGCGCTCGAGGCCGCCATCCGCCTCGTGGGCCACGAAACGAAGAACGTCAGCATCAGCCACGACTTGCCGGTCGACACCCTGGTGCGCGGCGACGAGGCGGCCATCGTGGGCGTACTGATCAATTTGCTGGGCAATGCCGTGCTGTCCATGCGCAAGGGCAATGCGCCGCCGTTCGAGATCCGCATCACGGCCCACTGGGATGACAACCGCCTGCGCATCAGCGTGCGCGACAACGGCCCCGGCATCGCCCCGGAAAACCTGGCGCGCGTGTTCGAACCGTTCTTTACCACGCGCGAAGTGGGGCAGGGCCTGGGCTTGGGCCTGAGCATCAGCTATGGCGTGATCGAGCGCCACGGCGGCACCCTCTCCGCCGAAAGCGAGCTGGGTGTATGGGCCAGCATGAATTTCGACTTGCAGCGCTCCGACTGGGAGGGCCGCTAGCATGGATAACGATAGCCGCGCCAGCGTGCTGTACGTGGACGACGAAGCGCTCGCCTGCAAGTATTTCGAGCGCGCCGTCGGCCAGCGCTACCGCGTGCTGACGGCGCAGAGCGTCGATGCTGCGCTGGCCTTGCTGAAAGACGAGGCCGGCCAGATCGACGTGCTCGTCACCGATTACCGCATGCCGGACCGCCTGGGCAGCGAATTGCTGCAGGAAGTGGCGCAGCGCTATCCGCACATCGTCTGCATGCTCGTCACCGCGTATGCGGACAAGGACGTGCTGCTCGAGCTGATCAACGGCGGCACCTTGTTCCGTTTGCTGGAAAAGCCGCTCGACCTGGCCGCCATGCAAACGGCGCTGCAGCTGGCCGTGCAGACGGGACGCGAGCGGGCCGCCCGCCGCCAGGGCCTGGTGGCGATGGAGGAGTCGCTGGCCTTTCTCGCGCATGAATTGAACACGCCGCTGGCGGCCATCGCCAATTTTGCGCGCGGCATTGCGCGCCGCGCGCAATCGGACGCCGCACCGCAGGCCGAGATCGGCGAAGCGGCCGCCTTGATGCACGACAATGCGCGTTATTGTTTGTCGGTGCTGGCCAGCTTTGTCGACACGGTGCGTCTGGCCAGCGCCGGTCCCGGCATGCAGGGCGGACGCCGCGCCGGCAGCGCGCGCCAGCTGCTGGATGCCTTGCTCGACAGCTATCCCTTGAGCACGGACCAGCGCGCCGCCATTACGGTGGAAGTGGGCGACGATTTCTCCATTGCCGAGTCGCCCAATTGCGTCGCGCTGATTTTATCGTCGGTGCTGGCGAATGCTTTGCGTTCGGCCGGCGAGCAAGCCCATCCTGCGATCGGCATCCGCATCGATGCGGGCCGCATCACGGTGCGCGACAATGGCGCCGGCATCGCCCCCGAGATCGTCACACAGCTGTTGAGCGACCCCGTCAGTGCCGGTGGCGGCGAAGGCAAGGGCTGGGGCATGGTGTTTTGCCACCGCATGATGCAGTCGTTCGGCGGCAACCTCGATATCGCCACCGAATTTGACACTTCCACCACGGTAACCCTGAATTTTCCAGTACATATAAGGAACGAGCATGATTGACGCCAATCTGCGTTTACCGGCTCAGCGTGAGCCGGCGCAAGGCTTGCCGACGATACTCTATGTCGATGACGAGGCCAACGCCCTCAAATACTTCCAGCGCGCCATCGCGCCGCTGGCCGACGTGCTGACGGCCACTTCGGTCGAGGAAGGCAAGCGCATACTCGACGAGCAGGCCGACCGCATCGCCGTGCTGGTGTCCGACCAGCGCATGCCTGGCGCCTACGGCAACGAGCTGCTGTCGTATTGCTGGGATCGCCATCCGCACATCGTGCGCATACTCACCACCGCGTATTCCGAGCTCGAGCACACGGTGGAAGCCGTCAACCAGGGGCAGATCCACCGCTACATCCAGAAGCCGTGGGATATCGCGGCGTTGCGCATGGAACTCAAGCAGGCGCTGGAACTGGCGCGCTTGCGCAATGAACACGCCCAGTTGCTGCGCGAAAAGCTGATGGTGCGCCAGCGGCAAGCCGTCGCCAACCGCATCGGCACCCTGTACGCCTTGTGCGCCAGCCTGGCCGGTCCGGAACAGCAGCTGCCTGTGGAAGCGTATCTGTCGGCGGCCCTGACGGCCGGCGTCACGCCGCCCGAGCCGGACTGGCTGCTGATGGATTATGCCGACCTGGTCAGTTCGGAAGCCTTCCGCGGCACGGCCTTTGCCGCCGCCGTGCGCCAGCAGCTCGACACGCTCGAGCGCGAGCATCCGGGGCGTGGCGTGGAGCAGGCGATCGACATGCTGCTGCCCGTGTTTGGCGCGGCGCTGCAAAACCAGGGCGGCACGGCACTGTTTCTCGATGGCCGGCTGCTGACGGAATTTCTGGAAACGCCGACCACGGCGCCCGTCTCGCCCATTCACTCGTTCTGGCTGGCCAGCTTGTTGTGGCTGGCGCGGCGCGGCTGGTCCCTGCAGCTGAGCAAGACGGAACTGGGCTTGCAGGGCAAGGTGGTGCAGGCCGAGCCGGCGCTCACGCCGGACCACCTGGCCGCCTGGATCGAGCAATTCTGACGGGGCCCGCAAGGGGGAGCGCCAAATAAAACAGGGCCGCACGGGCCCTGTTGTCATGTGCTGCGAGCAGGCTTAGCGTTCCGCAGCCGCCTTCAGGTTGTTCAAGCCTTTTTCAAAATCCTTGCCGATCATCCTGTCCATGCTGACGAAGACCGTCATGACCTTGCTGACGTAAGGGCTGGGGCCGGTCATGGTCCAGTTCACCTTGGTGCCGTCGCCCTCGGGAGTCATGGTAAAGGTGGTGGTGTTGTGGCTTTCAAACGGCTTGAGGAAGTCCAGCTTGATGACGGTGCGTTCGGGCTGGGCCGCCTCCGTGATTTCCATGCGCCCGGCGCCCACCTTGTCATTGCCTTGCCATGCATACTGCGCGCCCAGGCCATTGGCCGGGCCTGTAAACGTGCGGCGCATGGCCGGATCGAGCTTTTCCCACGGCGACCAGGCGGCCCAGTAATGGAAGTCCGTGATCAGGGCGGCGATTTTCTCGGGCGGGGCCTTGATGGTGATTTCGCGCTGGACACTGAAGGTGTCGGGCTTGGTGGTGGCATAGCCGAGGATGGCGGCGACGACGACAACGATCAGCAGCAGGGTTTTTTTGATCATATGCTCTCCAAATCTTGAATGGTCGATGCGAACGAATCAAGGCAATCTTAGCAGATATGAATGGCCGTGCGCGGCCTGTTGGCCTTTATTTGCGCTGGCTTTGCGCAGGGCCGCTTGCACGCCTGCGCGCACGCCAGGCTAGTGCCGGTTTGTGGCGAGGGCCGCCGTCCGCTAGAATGCTGGCCTGCAAAGATTTCAAAGGGAAATATGATTCAAGGAACGATCGCCAGGCTGACCCTGGCGTGCGGCGTGCTGGCTTCCGCCTTTGCCGCGAACCTGGCGCATGCCGATGCCTGTCCCGCCCATTACGTCGATGGCCGCAAGCCGGAAATCACCAACCCCAAGCTGGACGTGGCAACCAAAGAGCTGTGCTACAACGTGTTTGGCGTCATGCACTCGGGTATCACGCGCACGCCGCTGTGGTCGGCAGAGCACTTGACGGCCAACAATCTGGAAGCGGCGCAGGATTTGTCGCGCGAAAACTCCTTTCACCCTGAACGCAAGCTGCCCGCCGCCCAGCGCGCCGAATTGGCCGACTACGCGCGCAGCGGCTTCGACCGTGGCCACATGGCGCCCAACGGCGACATGCCGGACCGCCAGAGCCAGCGCGACAGCTTTACCTTGGCTAACATGGTGCCGCAAGACGCGCGCAACAACCGCTATGTGTGGGCCGGCATCGAAGGCGCCGTGCGCAAGATGGCGAAGAAAGAGGGCGACCTGTACGTGATCACGGGGCCGGCTTTTATCGGCGGCAACCTGCGCAAGGTGGGAAGAGTCATTGTGCCCAGTCATCTGTACAAGGCCGTGTACAGCCCGCGCCAGCGCGCCGGCGCCGCCTACTTCATTGAAAACGTCGATACCAAGACGTATGAAGTGCTGAGCATTGCGCAACTGGAAGACAGGATAGGCATCGATCTGTTACCGTCGCTGACGCGCCAGCAGAAACTACGCATGCTGAGTTTGCCCAAGGTGAAGAGCAAGTCCAAGAAATAACAAGACCGTCAAAAAGGAAATCCCATGTGCGCAAAAAAATTCGTCCCGTATGCCAATGAAAGCGATGTGCTGGAAATTGGCAGCCTGACCATCGAAAACCGTATCGACCGCATCAGCATCAGCGGCGACATCGACCTGACCCTGGACAAGCCGGGCCTGGCGCTGGCCAAGCAGCTGCAAAAACTGCTGGCCGACGTGGTGGCGCAGCTGGAAAAGCAGGAACTGCCCGACCAGCTGCCGCCGCCCGAGGTGACGTCGGTGGCCAATCCCTTCGAGTGAGTTGGCCATGGCCGGGCCGCTTTAGTATCGTCAGGCCAGGCCGGGAAGCCGTTTGAGTTCGGCCAGCAGCAAATCCCAATGCCAGATTTGCTCTGGAATATGCAATGCGCCGCCCGGCCCCGGGCGCAGCATAACTTCGGTTGCCACGCCATTTGCCATGAGCTCGCGTTGCGCCCACTGCATCACGCGACGCTGGCCAGTCAGCCAGCTGCGATGTTCAGGCGACAGCAGCGCCAGGGCGTGGGGCAAGCGACAAGCTAGGGTTTGCCGCAGGCGGACGACTGCTGCTTTGTCTGATCGCTCAAAGGCAGGTTCAAGCACGTAAGCTTGGCCGGCCGCGTCGCGGACGTCATATTTATCCTGCAGGTAGTGACTGACACGGTTTCCGCTCACAACGGTCTCGATCTTGCCTGACAGGACGTCAAGCAAGAATGCATTGACGCCGACGTAGCAATACTCGCTGCGGCCATGTACCACATATGCCTCTGAATTGGCACGGATGATCCAGTAGTCGCCGCGTTCGGACAGGACGCAACACTGGATCGCGTGCTTCATGTAGTGCGGCGACTGCGTGTCGCCTTCGCAGAACTGCAATATCATCGCTTGTGCAGCGTCAGCGCTGATCATCATTTCCGCGCACCCCGTGACCACTGCAGATAATGCAGGGCAATTGCGATGCAGCTCATGCCGATGGCCCAGTTCCGCATTTGCCACAGCGATGGCCCAATTTGAACGGCGTACGGTGAGATATATTTATAGAAAAACATCTGCGCCAGGTACAGGGCGAATGCGATGGACAGGATGCTGGCCCTGGCCAGGCGTCCCGGTGTGTTGCCCACCCACTCCGCGATCAAAATGACCGGCAAGGCAATAAAGATCAGCTTGTCGCGATGCAGGCTTGCCGGATAGATCTCTGTAATGCCCAGTACAATCGCATTGAGGCACCAGTAAGCATAGACGGCAGCGATGATGTAGAGGTAGGCGCCGATGCGCCGCCGGCCGCCAGGGCTGGGGCGGGGCAGTTTCGCTGATGCAAAGTAGAGCCGGGCATCCTCACGGTACAGCAGGTAGAGGAAGGTCGCGAATGCCGGTACGGCGAACAGCAGTCGCAGGGCGAGGCTGCCCTGTGCCGGCGATTCGATGGCGATCATCACCCCTATGCCGATCATGCCCGCAATGACGTAGGCCATGCGCGCCCACCGTTGCGCGCGGAGCAGGCCAATCGCAATGAAAAAGTCGGCATAGCCAGATGCTTCAAGTAACTGCAGCGCACCGGACGCCGTGTGGCGGCCGAACAGCAGGAAATAAATGACCGCGCCGCCCGCGTTCATGAGTAACAGATAGGCAGTCACCGTGACGGCTGCAGGACGCGGGCGTCTCGCCTGGCTGCTGTCGGGCATGGTCGGCGGGAGCGTTTCTGCTCGTGGGGAATCTACTACTTCGGATGTCATGAGGAATATATGTGCTATGAATTTGCTACGGCAAAGTGAGCGGCAGGCGCCCGTGCGGAACGGAACCCCATCCGACGGTCTGCATCGGATGGGGTTGATGCTGCGCCGGCTTACTTCGCAAACGCCTGCGCCGCCGGCGTCACGGTGACGGCCTCCGGCTTGATGTTCAGCTGCATCGCGCCGATGACCTTGTCTTCATCGAGCAGGGCCTGCGGCTTGTTGCCGTCATACTTGATGGGAGAAAACGCGTCGCTGACGAGCTTTTCCTTCAGGCCGGCCGCATCCTTGGCAACGATCACCACGGACAGGTTCTTCGCCGACAGATGCTGTTTGATGGCGCGGTTGACGTCTTGCACCGTCAGTTTCGACAAGCCGTCACGCATCAGCTTGGTGAACTCGGGCGTGCCATACCATTGCGAATCGAGCGCGTAACCGAGCTGCTGGTCTTGCGTCGACGTCATGACGAAGACGTTCTTCATCAGGTAGTCGCGCGTGGTGGCAAAATCGTCCTGCGTCAGGCCGTTGTTGACGAGCTTGCCCAATTCCGTCAGGGCCACGCGCAGGGCGAAGTGGGCGTTGTCCGGCGCCACGGGGCGGATCCAGATTTCGAACAGCTGCGCCTTGCGGCCTAGGTTCGGATTCGGGAAGAACTGATACATGCCGCGCGGGAAAGCTTCGATGTACGCGTAATCGCCGTAGTTCATGCCGCGGATTTCACGGATGCGCTGGTACAGGTAGGAATTCGAGGCGCGGTGCTCGCCCAGCCACGTTTTCGCCAGCCACAGGGCGGGGAAGTCCGGGTGCGTGCGCGTCACCTCCAGCGGCAGGCCGAACGAGATGGCCGTGGCGCGCGTGTTTTTCTCGATGATTTCCACTTCCAGTCCCTGCGCCTTGCGGCCCGCGGGCTTGACCGTGGCCGGCAAGCCGGGGCCGGCCGGCAGCTTGCCCAGCGCCTGTGTCAGCGAGGCCGTCATGGCGTCGGACACGTCGCCGGAAAGGCCTACCTTGACGGCACCCTGCGCATACGCCGTCTGCCAGAACTGTTTGACGTCGTCGAGCGTGATGGCGTCGATGCCGGCGACCGTGCCCAGTACGGGATGGCCGTACGGCGTGCCCGCGTAGACGTTCGTTTGCAGCCGCTCCTTGGCGAATTCCTCTTCGTTGTTGTCCTTCAGGTCCAGCAGCAGCGCATTTTTTTGCGCATCCTTCAGGCGGCGGAAGTCGTCGTCGCGGAAGCCGGGCGAGAGCAGCAGGGGCAGGGCGATGGCGTTGAACTGGGTCCAGTTATCCTTGTGGATGGAACCCGTAAACGTCGTCATTTCCTTGTCCGTCTGCTGGCTGAAACTGCCGGCGAGCGGGAACAGGGCTTGGTTGACTTCGTCGATCTTGCGCTCGGACGAGCCGCCCGACGCCACCATGGCGGCCGTCAGCGCGGCCAGGCCTTCCTTGCCTTGCGGGTCTTGCGCGGAACCGGCCATAAACAGCAGCTTGTAGCGGATTTGCGGCAGCGCGGACTTTTGCACCAGCACGTCGAATTTCACGTTCGAGGCGGCCGGCAGCAGGCTGGCCAGCTTTGGCGTGGTGGCGATGGCGGCCGCCATCGGCTGGTGCGACAGGGTGGTCACCACCAGGCCCTCGTCCGTCAGGTATTTGCGCGCGGCCGCCTGCAGGTCGGCTGGCGTGAGCGTGTCGATCAGGCGGTAGTACTGGTTGATGGTGGCATACGAGCGGTCGAAATGCACGAAGGACGCCAGGGTGCCGGCGATCTGCTCCGTATTGTCGAGGGAGCGGATCAAGCCGTATTTTTCGGCCGATTTGGCGTCCGCCAGGTCTTTTTCGCTCACCGGCGTGTCGCGCAGCTGCGCCACGGTGGCCAATATCGCGTCGCGCACGTAGACGGCGTCATCGATGTTTTTCACGCGCGCGCCCAGCACGGCCAGGGTCGGATCGACGCGGTCCGGCGTCATCTCGAACAACTGGTCGACCTTCTGTTCGTTCTGCACCAGGCGTTTATGCAGCGGCGAGGTGCGGCCGAACGACAGCGACAGCAAGGTCGCCAGCGCCGCTTGGTCCTTGTCCTTGACGGAAAACGCGGGCGCGTGGAAGCCCACGGCTACCCACGGCAGGGTCGGCGTGGGCCAGGCCACGTGCTTGTAGACGGGGCCGCGCGGCGCGGGTTCGACGGGCACGGCCGCCTGCTGCTTGCCGCGCTGCCAGCCGCTCCAGTACTTTTCCACCAGCGCGATGGCCTGCTGCGGCTCCACGTCGCCGGCGATGATGATGGTGGTGCGCTCGGGACGGTACCAGCGGTCGAAGAACAGTTTCGAGTACGCGTACTGGTTCGGCATGTCTTCGATGTCCTGGATGAAACCCATCGTCGTGTGCTTGTAGGTATGCGTCGTGTAGGCGCTGTCGCGCATCACTTCGAACAGTTTCGAGACGGGATTGGCGCTGTTCTTGTTGTATTCGCCCAGCACGGCCCGCGATTCCGTCTTGAACGCGTCTTCCGCATAGTCGAGGTGCTGGAAGCGGTCCGCCTCCACCTTCAGCACGGTTTCCAGGTCCTGCTTGGCGAACGTCGTGTGGTAATTGGTCAGGTCGTCGCTCGTATAGGCGTTCTGGCGCGCGCCGGCGCGGGTGATGACTTCCTGGTATTTCTCGGGCGGATAGGCCTTGGTGCCGCGGAACATCATGTGCTCGAAGAAATGCGCGAAGCCGGACTTGCCCGGTTCGACTTCATTGCGCGAACCTGTCTGCACGGGAATCTGCAGCGAGACCAGGTTCGGGAAGCCCGTCGGCACGACGATGATTTTCAAGCCGTTGGCCAGGGTTTTTTCCGTGGCCTTGAACGGCAGCAAATCGGCCTTGGCGGCGGTGGCGCCGTGGGCGGCGGCCGGTTTGACGGGCGCCGCACCCAGGTTCGACGCGGCCATGGCCGACAGGGCCAGGGCGAAAGCGGGTAATAAAGCAGGCATGATTCTTGACACGGGGGCTCCTTCTTTTTTGGATGTTATGAAAGTGCAACGCCGCAGCATAGAATATTCATGCCGCCGTGCATAGGGGCAAGGCGTTTTGGCATGAAGGGGCGGCCCCGTCAGGGCAGGCAAGGCGTGCCGCAGGGACAGGTGCTCAGGTCAGCGTCGTTTCCGGCAGGCTGATGCGGTTGCGGCCCAGGTGCTTGGCGCGGTACAGGGCGCAGTCGGCCGTGTGGATCAGCTGCCCCAGTTCCGTGCCGGGGCCGGGCAGGGCCGTGGCGGCGCCGATGCTGACGGTGACGCAGGCGCCGTCGGGACGCTTGCGCGGCAGCTGCAGCCGTTCCACGCGCTGGCGGATGCGTTCGGCCACGATGGCCGCGCCCTTGAGCGACTGGTTCGGCAGGATGACGGCAAATTCTTCGCCGCCGTAGCGGGCCACCAGGTCGTTCGTGCGCATTTCGCTGGCCACGGCGCCGGCCACCTTGCGCAGGCACAGGTCGCCGCCCTGGTGGCCGTGGCTGTCGTTATATTCCTTGAAATTGTCGACGTCGACCATCAGCAGCGACAGGGGCTGCTCCTGCCGCTGCGCGCGCTGCCACTCGGCCAGGATGGTGTCGTCGAAGCAACGCCGGTTGGCCAGCCCCGTCAAGCCATCGCGCGTGGCCAGGCGTTCCAGTTCCACCTGCGCGCGTTTTTCATCGGTCATGTCGCGCAGGGTTTCGACCACGGCGATCAGTTCACCGTGATTGCCATGGATGGGACTGGCATCGACGGCCAGGTAGCGCCGCCGCCCCGTGCGCGGCATGTCGCACCAGTTTTCCGCGCACAGGTTGCTGCCCGTGCCGCTGCGATATTGTTGCTGGGCATGCAGGGCGCGCATGTCGCCGCCGCGCCCGGACAGCAGCAGGTCGGCCAGGGTGGGGCGCTCGTCGTTGTAAAAGCAGCGGCCCGGCTCGCGCGCGCCCAGCACTTCGGACGCTGGCACGCCCGTCAGCTGCTCGCAGGCGCGGTTCCAGATCATCACCCTGCCATGCACATCGAGTACGAAGGTGGGCACGACCAGTAATTCCATCATCTTGACGGCGAAACCCTGGGCTTCACCATACGGTGATACGCTGGCATGTGCGTGGCTATCCGGCATGAAAGCATCCTTCTTGGGCGTGAGTGGGGGCTGGTTCGTTGGCCATGATGCAGCGTGGCGGGCCGAAGGTGTTGATATTGAGCAATATTTTCAGCGATGGGCCATCGCCTCGTCATGGCGGACCGGCAGCGGCAGCGACAGGCGCAAGGTGGTGCCGGCGCCGCTGCGGCTGTCGATGTGCAGGCTGCCGCCGGCGGCGGCCACGCGCTCATGCATGCCGGACAGGCCGCAACCGAGGCGCGGCGGCGAGCCCGGCAGCCCGATGCCGTCGTCGCGGATGCGGCATTCCACGGTGGCGCCCGCTTGCTGCAGGCACAGCCGGACATGCGTGGCGCGCGCGTGGCGGGCGATATTGGCCAGCGCTTCCTGCACCACGTGGTACAGCAAGGCGCCGTGCGCGCGGCCGGCGGCGGCATCGAGCCGGTAATCGCAGCGGCAATCGATGCCCGTGGTGCGCCGGAAGTCGGCCAGCAGCTCTTCGCATGCTGCTTGCAGCCCGGCGTCGAGGGCGGGCGGGCGCAAGTCATGGATGACGCAGCGCAGTGCAGCGATGCTGAGGTCGACATTGCGCACGATCACGGCCAGTTGCTGCGCCAGCTGGGGCGCCGTGCCATGCGTGCTGGTCTGCAGCATGGACAGGTCGATCTTCAAGGTCAGCAGATGCTGGCCCAGGTCGTCGTGGATGTCGCGCCCGATGCGCTGGCGCTCTTGTTCGCGCGCCTGCTGCTGCCCGCTGGCCAGGCGCTCCTGCTCGGCGTCCGCGCGCAGCTGTTCCAGCGCCCGCAGGCGCAGCGCCAGGCGGTGCTGGCGCCACAGCATCAGCGCCAGCGCACCGCACAGGATGGCGCAGGCCAGCATCAGGCGCAAGGGCGTGCCGGTCTGCAGTATCGGGCCGGCGGCGTAACCGGCGTGCAGGGAAGCGAGTGCGCCGGCCGCCAGGCAAGCCAGAATGCTCAGGCGACACGGCGGGCGTAGCCAGCGTTGCATCATTTTCTCGCTCCCTAAATGTTTTCCAACAGGCAATGTTCTTACAGAAAATATATTAACCTTGGGTTATTTATATTGTCTAAACGCAAAAGCTGCGCAGTTTTGCCGGCCGCTGTGGCTTTCTTGCTGCCGGATGCCGCGGCGCCAGACGGCAGGCACGGCATTTGCACGGGAAGTGTCGCGGCGGCATATAATAGAGGGTTGTCAATCGGCTTCACGCCCCCGGCCAGGTGTTTTGCGCCGGGCGCGCCCGCATCCATGCGCGATGTGCCGGCCAGCTCTTAGGAAATACAGTGACTTATAGCATCAAAGAGATTTTTTACACCCTGCAGGGCGAAGGTGCGCACGCGGGCCGTCCGGCCGTGTTTTGCCGCTTTTCCGGCTGCAATCTGTGGACGGGCCGCGAAAGCGACCGCGCCACGGCCGTGTGCCAGTTCTGCGACACGGATTTCGTCGGCACCGATGGCGAACTGGGCGGCAAGTTCAAGACGCCCGAAGAGCTGGCCGCGCTGATCGACAGCCTGTGGCCGGCCAGCTATGCGCCGAGCAAATACGTGGTGTTTACGGGCGGCGAACCGCTGCTGCAGCTGGACACGGCCCTGATCGATGCCATGCACGCGGTGGGCTTTACCATCGCCATCGAAACCAACGGCACCTTGCCCGTGCCGGCCGGCGTGGACTGGATCTGCGTCAGCCCGAAGATGGGTTCGACACTGGTCGTCCACAAGGGCAATGAGATCAAGGTCGTCATCCCCCAGTTCCAGCAAGACCTGGCCGCCTACGAAGGGCTCGACTTCGAGAACTTCTTCGTGCAGGCGATGGATGGCCCCCTGGCCGCGCACAACATGAAGCTGGCCATCGAGACGTGCAAAAGCAACCCGAAGTGGAAGCTGAGCCTGCAAACCCATAAACTCCTGCAAATACCTTAATAAAACAATATGCTGACTATCACACGCAAGCTCGAATTCGACGCGGGCCACCGCATTCCCGACCACAAAAGCCAGTGCCGCAACCTGCACGGCCATCGCTACACGGTGGAAATCACGCTGGTCGGCAAGGTCATCGAAGCGGAAGGCAATTCCGACAATGGCATGATCATGGATTTTTCCGATGTGAAAACGCTGGCCAAGCAGCACCTGGTTGACGTGTGGGACCACGCCTTCCTCGTCTACGAGAAAGACACGGCCGTGCGCGATTTCCTGGCCAGCCTGCCCGACCATAAAACCGTCGTCATCGACCGCATCCCGACCGTGGAAAACCTGGCGCGCATCGCCTTCGAGATCCTGAAAGCGGCGTTCACCGACCATTTCGGCACGGGCTTGCACCTGCATAAGCTGGTGCTGCATGAAACGCCAAATTGCTGGGCAGAAGTGACCGATGACTGAAACGCACGCTGGCGCGCAGGACGCGCGCTACATGCAGCTGGCCCTGGAGCAGGCCCAGCACGCGTGGGACCTGGGTGAAGTGCCCGTCGGCGCCGTCGTCGTCAAGGACGGGGAAGTCATCGCCGTGGGCTACAACCAGCCCATCGGCCGCCACGACCCCACGGCGCACGCGGAAGTGATGGCCTTGCGCGCCGCCGCCGAAAAGCTGGGCAACTACCGGCTGCCCGGCTGCGAGCTGTACGTGACCCTGGAGCCGTGCGTGATGTGTTCGGGCGCCATGCTGCATGCACGGCTGGCGCGCGTGGTCTACGGCGCGGGCGACCCGAAGACGGGCGCCTGCGGCTCCGTGCTGAACCTGTTCGAGCAGCCCGCGCTGAACCACCAGACGGCCATCGCAGGCGGCGTGCTGGCCGACGAGTGCGGCGCTTTTCTCAAGCGTTTCTTTGCCGAGCGCCGCCGTGCGCAGGCGGAGGCGCGCAAGCTGGCCAATCCGGCTACCTGACGCCGGGCAGGGCAGGGCCGCCATGGCTTTGCCAGAATGCCATCCATCCCTTGCCAGCCATCCGGCTGGCATTTTTATAATTGTTGCGAAATAACATCTGTCTAGACCAATTGCCATTCTCAAATGAGAATGATTCGTGTTACAGTATTGTTTTCGCCAGCAAACTTTCCTTATGCATCGTTAACACTTTCGTTATCGATCCGGGTTCAAGAGCCAGCCTCCACTCTTAAACCGGACCATCATGACTACTGTGCTTCCGCAGCGCACCGCTGCACCCGTCGTATTCTCAGCTCATCTGCCTGCCCGCCGCCATAACCTGGTGCTGCGCGCCGCCTTGCTGGGCCTGTTCGCGGCGCCGATGCTGCCTGCTCTCGCGCAGACGGCCGCCATCAATGCGGGCACGGCCGCTCAGGAGCCGGCCAAGTTGCCTGTCTTCCCGGAAATCGTCGTCAACGCCAAGCAAGACTATGAACGCCGCGCCGGCACCAAGACGGTCGTCACGGCGGACGACCTGGAGCGCCGCAATGTCACCGAGATGGGCGGCATCGTGCGCTATTTGCCCTTGATCAGTGCGCCGGCGGCGGCCTCGGGCAGCGGCAGCGTGTGGGACGGCTCCGGCAATACCGGTTACAACATCCGCGGCCTGGAAGGCAACCGGGTCAGCCTGGAACTCGACGGCATCTCGCTGCCCGACGCGGCGCCCAAGCCGGACGGCAACACCCTCAACGCTTTCGCCACGGGCCGTGATTATTTTGATCCGGAAACCTTCCGCGAAGTGCGCATCGATTCGGGCACGACGGCCGCCAGCGGCGCCAATCCCGGCCTGGGCGGCGGCGTGGCCTTCATCACCAAGTCGCCCGAGGATTACCTGGGCGAAGGCACGGACCATTACGTGGCCTATAAATACGGCCGCGCCACGGCCGACCGCAGCAATGCGCACACCCTGACGGGCGCCGCCAAAATCGGCGCCAATCTGCAGGGCCTGGCCGTCTACGTGCACCGCGATGGCGAGCAGATGGACAGTCGCGGTACCACGCCCGTCAACCCGGACGACTGGCATTCGAACGCCTTGCTGTCCAAGCTCGTGTGGACCTTGCCTGGCGAACAGAAGCTGGACTTGACGGTCGACATGTTCGAGCGCAAGAACAAGCGCGACCTGCGCAGCAAGGTCAGCACGTATTATCCGACGGGCGTGCAGCAGGATTCCACCACCAAGCGCACGCGCGTGAGCCTGGGCCACGACGTGGTGCTCAAGGATTTTGCCCTGTTCGACCGCCTGACGTCGAAGGTCTATCTGCAGAACGCGAAAACCGAGGACAAGACGCAAGGCCTCTACACGTTCGGCAGTCCGGCCCGGCGCGCCATCGATACCAATTTCAAGAATGACAGCATCGGCCTGACGTCGGAAGCGTTCAAGCAGCTCAATGCGGACAACGCGCTGCTGTACGGCGTGCAGCTGGAACAGCTGAAAACGCGCCGTCCGTGGCGCGAAGACCGCGTCATCGTCGCCACGGGCCAGCATCAGGTCACCAACAAGAACCGCATGGCCGACATGGACACGAGCAAGCTGGCCCTGTATGTGCGCGACGATCTCAGTTTCAATCTGGCGGGCAAGAAAGCCGTGCTGACGCCGGGCTTGCGTGCCGACTACCGCAAGAACGAACCGAAAAACCTGCAAACCTATGCGATCGCCGTGCCGAACGCGGCCAAGGAAGTGCGCGAAGAGAGCGACACCTATTTCACGCCCAGCCTGAGCCTGTCCGTGGAAGTCTTGCCGCAGATGAACGCCTACGCCACTTTCACGCGCGGCACGCGCCTGCCGACGGCGGCCGAGCGCACGGGCACCTACGACTCGTTCAGCTATACGGGCACGGGGCAGGGCTATGCCGTGCTGGGCAATGCCAACTTGCGCAAGGAAACGAGCAAGGCGTATGAACTGGGCCTGAAGGGCGACGTCACCAGGGGCTTGAGCATGCACGCGTCCGTCTACCAGACGGAATACACGGACATGATCGACTATGTGATGCAAAAAGATGATCCGGTGAACTACCCCACCATCACGCGCGGCCTGTTCCGCCCGGAAAACATCGGCAATGCCCGCACCTGGGGCGCCGAGCTGACCCTGCGCGCCGAGCTGGGCGCCTGGGCGCCGGCCATGCAGGGCTACCACGTGGACCTGGCCACCGGCGTGGCCAAGGGCCGCTCCTTCAATACCCAGACGGGCGAGAGCGGCGGCCTGAACTCGGTGGCGCCCGCCAAGTCGGCCTTGACCTTCGGCTACGACCATGCGAACCAGCTGTTCGGCCTGGCGCTGACGGCCGTGCATGCGGGCGCCAAGCAGGCGCCGGAAAACCTGCTGATCGGCGATGCCGGCCCGCTGTTTACCGTGCCGTCATACACCATCTTCGACCTGTCGACGTACTGGAACGTGCACAAGAACGCGAAGATCGTCGTCGGCGTGTACAACTTGACGGATCGCAAGTACTGGGACTACGCCGCCTCGCGCAGCCTGGCCGCCGGCACCACGGCCGCCAGCCGCGCCGAGATCGAGCGCTACGCCAAACCGGGCCGCAACGTCGCCGCCAGCCTCAGCGTCAATTTCTAAATTTTTACCGGGGAGGGGCGCCTGCCCCTCTTTTTTTCCATGTTTGATTGAATGGTCTCTCTATGAAGTTATCCAAACTCGTTCTATCCCTGCTAGGCAGCCTGCTGATTGCAAACGCATATGCGGCCCCAGCCACCCTGGCGGAACGCTGGTCCACCTTGCGCACGGAACAGCCGAAGCTGCAGATCCGCGACGCGGCGCGCGCGCTGGGCGTGTCCGAAGCGCAATTGCTGGCAACCAACATCGGCAAGGGCGTCACGCGCCTGCAGGCGGACGGCAACCAGCCGCGCGAAATCATGCGCGCCGCGCTGGACCTGGGCCTCGTGCAAGCGATCACGCGCAATGAAAACGGCGTCATCGAAACGACGGGCGTGGCCAGCAAGTTCAAGCAGGCGGGCGACAAGTCCGAGCAGGCCGACGCCAAGGACCCGGAAACGGAAGCGCGCCAGCGCAATATCGCGGGCGGCTACCTGGGCGGCCAGATCGACCTGCGTTTCCACTTTGAAAACTGGAAATACGCATTTGCCGTGGAACAGCCTGGCCGCGATGGCAAGCCGACGCGCAGCCTGCAATTTTTTGACGCCAACGGCACGGCCGTGCACAAAATCTACCTGCGCAACGAGCCTGGCGTGGCCGTCTACGATAAATTGGTGGCCACCTTCCGCGCGCCGCAGCAAAGCGCGGAACTGAACGTGCTGGCCGTGGCGCCGAAAGCGGCGGAAAAGCCGGACAGCGAAATCGACGTCAAGGAATTCCAGCTGGCCTGGAAAGACATGACGGACGTGCACCAGTTTGCGCAAATCATGCGCGAATTCCACCTGACGCGCGAACAGGCGCTGCGCCTGGCGCCGGCCGGCGTGGTCGAGCGCGTGACGCCGCAAGCGCTGCGCACCCTGCTGGAAAACGCAGCCAAGGACAAGGTCGCCATCATGGTCTTTCTGGGCAATGAAGGCTTGACGCAGATCTACAGCGGCAAGATCGAAAAAACCATGGCGGCCGGCGGCTTCTTCAATGTGCTGGACCCGGACTTCAACCTGCACATCCGCGACACGGCCCTGCGCAGCGGCTGGGTCGTCAAGCGCGGCGGCGTCACGTCCGTCGAGTTCTTCGACAACGACGGCACGCAAGTGGTCTCCTTCTTCGGCGTGCGCGAGCGGGGCAAACCGCAGCCGCAAAGCTGGGTGGATCTGGCTGATAGTCTGCCAAAGGCAAAATAAGGTTTTTGCAAGTTGATGAGTATCAGCACGTGACAGAACCGCAGCGATACGCCGTAGCTGATGTCATGTGCGACCAGAGCAACACTTCAGTGTGGGTGCCGCGTGCCGGTCTCATGTCTGAAGCACAATAGTGGTATGCTGATTGCAAGGCCGCAGCGATCGTGTCTGCGTGCTGGTTCCTGAAGAGAGGCAATCATGGCAACCATCATGGCGAACGGCCTCAACATAGCCTATGAAAGCCACGGCAACCCGGATGATCCGTGCGTGCTGCTGGTCATGGGCCTGGGCATGCAACTGATCGCCTGGCCGGCGGACTTTGTCGAAGGCATCGTCGAACAAGGTTTTCGCGTCGTGCGTTTCGATAACCGCGACAGCGGCCTGTCGAGCAAGATGGCGCAGGCGGGCAAACCGTATCTGCCGCTGGCCTACGTGAAAAACCTGCTGGGCTGGCCCCTCAAAACGTCGTACACCCTCGATGACATGGCGGACGACGCGCTGGGCTTGCTGGCGGCTCTGCGCATTGCGCAGGCGCACGTGATCGGCGTGTCGATGGGCGGCATGATCGCGCAAGTGATGGCGGCGCGCGCGCCGCTGCAAGTGCTCAGCCTGACCTCCATCATGTCGAGCAGCGGCCGGCGCGGCTTGCCCGGCCCCACGCGGGCGGCACGCAATGCGTTATTGCAACGCCCGAAACGCAATGCCAGCCGCGCCGAACTGATGGCCCATATGGCGGCCACCGTGCGCGTGATCGGCAGTCCCGCCTATCCCGTGTCGGAAAAGCTGCTGTACCAGCGCATCGAAGCGGCGTTGCAGCGCGGCAGTTGCCCGGAAGGCGTGGCGCGGCAAATGGTGGCCATCGCCGCCTCGGGCGAGCGCACGGCCTTGCTGCCCAGTATCAGCTGCCCGGCGCTGGTGATCCATGGCGCGGCCGATCCCCTGATCCCCGTCGCCTGCGGCATCGATACGGCGGCGCTGATTCCGGGCGCCACGCTCGAAGTGATCGAAGGCATGGGGCACGACATGCCGCCCCAGCTGATCGAGCGCCTGCTCGCCTTGATCGATGTGCATCTGCAAGGTAAGATGGCGCCCCAGATGCGCTCCCAGCCAGCCTAGGCGCGCCCACCACTTTTGAAGGCATGGGCATTTTGAAGACACCTGAAATTGGCATCGCCATCGTGGCGCCTGGCGGTTGCGCGCCCGATGACGCGGCCGTGGCGCGCGGCATCGCCCGCCTGCAGGCGCAAGGCGCCACCGTCCACAACTACTACGACCCCGCACACAGCTTCCAGCGTTTCGGCGGCACGGATGCGGGCCGCCTGACGCAGCTCAACGCGGCAGCCGCCGACCCCGACGTGCAGGTGGTGATCGCCTTGCGCGGCAGCTACGGCATCAGCCGCATCCTGCCCGACATCGATTTCGACCGCATGGCCGCCAGCCGCAAGCTGTTCGTCGGCTACAGCGATTTTACTGCCTTCCACATGGGCTTGATGGCGAAAACGGGCCGCGCCAGCTTTGCCGGCCCCATGATCTGCGACGATTTTACGCGCGACGAGCCCGAGCAATTTACGCTCGATCAGCTGTGGTCGTGCCTGACCGGTCCCACACACACGGTCACGGGCACGGCAGCTGGCAATCCGCAGGTTGATGTGGAGGGGAAATTGTGGGGCGGCAATCTGGCCATGCTGGTCCACCTGCTCGGCACGCCGTATTTCCCCGAGATTAACGGCGGCATTCTGTTCCTGGAAGACGTCAACGAGCACCCGTACCGGGTCGAGCGCATGCTGCTGCAATTGCTGCATGCGGGCGTGTTCGAACGCCAGCATGCGGTCGTGCTCGGTGACTTTTCCGCCTATAAGCTGAGTCCGATGGACAGGGGCTACGATTTCGACGTCATGCTGGCCTACGTGCGCGAGCGCCTGCCCGTGCCCGTGCTGACGGGGCTCGAATTCGGCCACATCCGCCGGCGGGTCACCTTGCCGTTCGGCGGCCAGGCGCGGCTGCAATCGGACGCGTCCGGCTTCACCCTGCAGGTGGTTGATTACCCGACCCTGGCGCGCCCCTGAACGCCATCAACGCCATGAGCGCCAGGCCCGGCAGGTTGCTGCAGCTTGACGTGCTGCGCGGCATCGCCGTGTTTGGCATCCTGCTCGTGAATATCTGGGGCTTTGCCTGGGGCACGCTGTCCTTGCGCTACGGCACCTTGCCGGCGCAGCCGCCCGTGCTCGACCAGCTCGTCATTTTCGGCGTGGCGGCGCTGGCGCAATTCAAGTTCTATCCCGTCTTCGCCTTCTTGTTCGGTGCCGGATTTGCCCTGCAAACACGTTCACTGAAACGCCAGCTGGGCAGCTGGGAAGCGGCGCAAGCGGCGTACCGGCGCCGTTTGCGCTGGCTGCTCGTGTTCGGCCTGCTGCACGGCTTTTGCATCTGGAGCGGCGACGTGCTGACCTCGTATGCTGTCGCCGGCATGCTGATCCTGCCGCTGGCTGCGGCCAAACTGAGCCGCATACGCAACCGCGCCTGGCTGGTGGCAGCCGGTTTCCTGCTGTTCATGTGCTTGCTCATTCCCGTGGGGCAGCAGGGCGGCGCGCCGGACACGGCGCATGATTTGCAAAACTTCGCGGCCCGCTACGCCACCTATACGCAAGGCAGTGTGTGGGCCGTGGCCAGGCTGCGCGCCAACGATTTTCTCGTGTCCTTGCTGTACGCCGCCGTCATGCTGCCGCACATCATCGTGCTGTTCTTGCTGGGCATTTTGTCCGTGCGCTGCGGCTGGCTGACGCAGCCGCAGCGCCACGAGCGCGTGTGGCGGCGCGTGCGCGCCGTGGGGCTGGGCGTGGGCTTGCCGTTCAACCTGCTGGCGGCGGGGGCCGTCGCGTGGCAGGTGTCCGATCCGTATCAAACCGTGTTCGATACGGCCCTGTTCGAAGTGGGCCTGTTCGCCGGCGGTCCCGTGCTGGCGGCCGGTTATGTGGCGGCGCTGATGCTGGCCGGTCCCTTCATGCTGCGCTGGCTCGGTGCATGGCTGGCGCCCGTGGGCCGCATGGCGCTGAGTAATTATCTCTTGCAATCCTTGCTTGGCACCTGGCTGCTGCAGGGGCCGGGCCTGGGCTGGGGCGCCACGCTGCGTCCCATCGAGATGCTGGGCCTGGCCATAGTGATCATGGCGGGGCAGGTGCTGCTCAGCCGCTACTGGCTGCGGCACTTCCGCCAGGGGCCGATGGAGGCGCTGTGGCGCCGGCTGGCGCGCTTGCCCGGCTGAGTTAGTCGCTGCCCCAGTCGAACGCGCCTTGCGGCGACGCCGGCGGTGGTGCCTTGGGTTTGGCGGACGGCACGAGCGGATTATCGACGGCATGCCACTCGAACAAGTCCACGTCGAGCATGCAGGTGCGCGCCAGGTGCAGCGCCTGCTCGGGCGTGAGCGCGGGGGCTAGCCAGCGGTGCGCGTCTTCCAGGCTGACGGCGACGGGGCGGCGGTCGTGGATATCGACCATGCCGCCCAGGCTGTCGGCCGTCACCAGCACAAAGCCCGCTTCCTCGCGGTTGAATTTGTACGGCCCGAACTGGGCCAGCGCCAGCAGGAACAGGCGCGCGCGGTCCTTGCGGTGGATGTGCCACGGCTGCTTGCGGCCTTTCTCGCCCGTCCATTCATACCAGCCATCGACGCAGACGATGCCGCGCCCCGCGCGCAGCAAGGGTTTCCAGTAGGCGCTTGCCAATTTTTCCAGCCGGGCATTGATGGCGATGGGGATTTTTTTCTTGCCGGGGGCGGGCACGGCTTGGGCGGCCCAGGCAGGGCGGTAGCCCCAGAAGACATCGTCGACCCGGTGCACACCATCCTGGATATGCAGCACGGGCCGGTACGTGCCGGGCGAGACGTTCAGGTGCGGCTCGGCCTCGCTGTCGAACACCGCGTCGGTCCAGCCGAAGGATGACGCCAGCACGCGCGCCGTGTCATTTTGATCGAATCGTCCACACATGCCGAAATCATACCCGATCGCCTGTAGGCGCGAGCGCGGCGTGCATCCTTTTCGTGAGTGTGATCAAACGTACAGACTGCTGGCAGCATGTGGCGCACAGTGGAACCCAGTCAGATCCCTGACGCTTTTTTTGCATCGGAGGAATTATGTCTTTTGAAAACCCCACCATCCACAAAGGCTTTATCATCAGCGCCACGGCCAGCCAGCGCCGCGATGGCCGCTGGGTCGGTTCGTACATCAGCCAGAACCAGGCGTGCGGCGCGTATGCGGATACCTGTGATTATGATGATTGCAGCAATGAAAAAGAGGCGCAGCAAATAGCCTTGTCGGTAGGCTGGCGCCTGGCCGATGGGATGCATGTGCGCTGAAACAGCCTTAGCGCTTGCCCCGCAGCGCCAGCAGCAAGCCTGCTAGCGGGAACAGCAGGACGGTGCCCAGCCGTACGGAGGTCAGCGACGCGGCCTCCACGCCCAGCACATGGGGCAAAGCCAGCAGCAACAGGGGAGCGGGCACGGCAATCGCGAAGAAAAACAGGTACCACGAGTAGCCATTCTTCTTGGCCAGCAAGGCGATCAGCGCGCAGCCGACCAGGAAGACGAGCGGTACATTCACAAATTCCATGGTGTTGATTTTTCATCCGGGAAAGCGCGTCATTATACGCGTCACCCTGTATGACCGGATGCGCTTGCCGGCGTCAGTTGCCAACGAAATCCGGCGGCTGCGGCGCCTGTTTTCCGGCCAGCGGCCCGTCGACCGGCAGCAGCGCCTTGATGGCGCCGTTATAGATGAGTTCCTGGGCATACGCCGATGCCTCGATCAAGGCCGCATGCACGGACTTGAAACTGCTCGGCGTTTCTATCAGCACGGGCTTGGGGTACACCTGCAGGGTATCGCCGCGCTTGCTGATCAAAATCATGCCCCGGTAGCGCCCATCCTTCTCCAGCGCCCCCGCCACATGAAATTCATAGCCCCGGATCTGGTGTTTTTGTTGCTGATCCATGTTTGCCGCCTCCAGACCTGATTGTCATGGGCCAGACCATGCCACGCGTATCGAACAGCAGAGTGTTTGATTTGTATCAATACGTCCCTTGAACGCATTCAACTAGCGTATCGACGCTTGTTGCAAGCGTAGCGAGCGGAGGGGATGTGTGGCTGAGAAGCGCAACCGTACATAAGTACGGTGAGCATCGCCAGCCGCAAAGCCCCCCGCGCAGTAGCTTGCGGCAAGCGTCCTCACCCAGCGCGAATGGCGCGGATCTGTTGGGCTGTTTCCTCGATCTCGCGATACGCTTCCTGAATATAGCCATGGATCGGGTGCCCATCCATCCACTCGAAATACGCGCGCTCATCGTGTTTGATGGCAAAAGGGACGTGGTGGTCGCGTATCGATTCGGCCGTTTCGCGCAGCAGCGCGGCAAAAAGCAGCTCAATAGTTTCCATGATGGTCACCTTGCGAGACAGGAATGCAGAGCATTGAATGTAGCACAAAGCGCGCTGCCGTCCACGCCGGCGCTTGTGCCGTGCGCGCCCGGGCTTCAGGCCGGGTGGCCGATATGCTCGTACAAGATCACGCAGCCGATGACGATCAGTACCAGGCCGCCCACCAGTTCGGCGCGCCGGCCCGCTACCGTGCCCAGCACGCGGCCCAGCATCACGCCCAGGGTCACCATGACGAAGGTGGAAAAGCCGATGGCGGCCGCCGTGACGACGATATTGGCGCCCAGCAAGGCCAGGCCCGCACCCACGACCATGGCGTCGATGCTGGTGGCCAGGCCCGTGACGGCCAGCACCCAGAACGAGTGCGACTGGGCCGGTGCTTCTTCCTCGTCGGCGTCGGACAGGGCATTGCGTATCATCAACAGGCCGATGATGCCCAGCAGGCTGAAGGCGATCCAGTGATCCCACGCTTCCACGTAGGGCGCTGCCACGCTGCCCAGGGCCCAGCCGATGATGGGCGTGATCGCCTCGATGACGCCGAAGATCAGCCCCGTGCGCAGCGCCTCGCGCCATTGCGGCTTGTGCAGGGCTGCGCCCTTGCCGACGGCAGCCGCGAAGGCATCGGTGGACATGGCGAGGGAGAGGGCGGCGGTGGCGGCGAAATTCATCGTTGGCTTTCTGTAAAACCTGGCTGGGATGGTAGTGACAAATGACAAACCCGGAGATTTTACCCTACGTACAGCACCACGGCAGAGGCCAGCAGGCAATACGCGCCAAAGAAATGCCAGCGGCCCTGTTCCAGCCAGCGCGACAGCCAGCGCAAGGCCAGCAAGCCAGCCAGGAACGACAGCAGCATGCCCAGCAGGCTGGGGCCGAGCAAATGCAGCAGGCTGTTGCCGTGTTCCAGATGATCCAGGCTGCCATTTGCCACGGCCTGGTAGAAGCGCCAGCCTTCCTTGACCAGTACGGCCGGCGTCAGCACGACGGCGAGGGCAAAGCTGAATTCCTCGGCGCGGCGCTGCGGCACGCCCATGGCGATGCCGGCGGAAATGGTGGCGCCCGAGCGGGAAAAGCCGCGGAAGGGCAGGCACAGGCCTTGCACGGCGCCGATCACCATCGCCTTGCCGATGGACAAGGTGCCATGCTGGCGCGCCTGCAGGCGCGATGACACAATGATCAGCACGCCGGCGGCGGCCAGCGCGGCGGCCATCAGTTTCGCGTTGCCAAACAGGTGCTCGATTTCAAAACCGGGTGCATCCTTGCTCATGAAGTGGGTGATGCCCTTGAGCAAGCCGAAGCCGACGATGCCCGTCAGGGCCGTGGCGGCCGCGAGCAGCAGGACATTGCGTCGGAAGGCGCTGGCCGAACTGAAATAGGTGGCGCGCCAGGATGCCCAGAAATACACGATGACGGCCAACATGGTGCCGGTGTGCAGCATCACGAGCAGCATGGTCAGTTCGGGCGACGTGGGGTCCAGCCCCATCCATTTTTCCGCCATGATGACGTGGGCGGAGCTGGACACGGGCAGCAGCTCGGCGAAGCCCTGGACGATGGAAAGGATAAATAATTGCAAAAAGTTCATGGCGGACGGGACTCAGGCGGGAAAAGCAGGGCCGCCGATTTTACCCGCCCGACCCTGCGGATGAGCCCCTCACCAGATTACAGTTTGTCCATGTCTTACTGCCTGGCCGGTTCTTGCGGTTTGAACACGGCGCGGAAAGCCTTCAGGGCTGCGGGATGGTAGACCGTGCCATGGGTCTCTTCCGGCATCTTTTCCACGTGCCATTGCAAGCCGGGCGGCGCCTGCTTTTGCAGCACGTCGGACAGGCGCTGCACTTCGATGGCGATGCCCGCTTCGCTGCTGGACGCCAGGTACAGGCTGTGCTTGCCCGGCTTGCCCTTGGCCAGCAGCTCCGCCGCCTGACGGGGCAGCGCGCCCTGGTTCCACCACAGGCTGGGGTCGAAGGCCAGGTAGTGGTCGAACAGCTGCGGTTCCAGCAGGTATGTTTCCACCACGAACAGGCCCGCCAGCGATTCGCCGACAATGGCCGTCTCGCCCGTCGTGCGGTAGCGGCGTTTGACTTCCGGCATCAGTTCATCGCGGATGAAGGCCCGGTAGGCTTGCGAACCGCCCACGACGGGCGCGATCTTGCGGTCTTGCGCATTATCGGTGGGCCCCGTCAGGTCGCGCCGGCGCTGCGTGTTTTGCATGCCGACCAGCATGAACGGGCGCATCGTGCCGTTGGCTACCGACACCTGCAGCAAGCCGGCCACGTGCAGAAAGTCTTCGGCCACGCCGCCGTCCGGCATGTACAGCACGGGCAGGGGCGCGTCGGGCGGCGTATCCCAGGCGCGCGCCACATACACATTGATGTGGCGCCGTTCCTTCAGCGCCTGCGAGTCGATCGTGAAACTTTCGCCGATGACGAGCGGCGTGGCCGCGTTGGCGGCAGCGTTAGCCGTAGCGGCGGGCGCGGCAGTGGCGAGGTGGACAGAGCTGGACAGCAGCAGGGCGGCGGTGAGGTGCAGTGCAAGGCAAGAGCGGCGCATGTTTTCCCATAATAAGTAGTGGATAGATGGCATGTACGCGTATAGACATGCCACCAAGCAATTCTATCTTATCTTTGAGGCAGGCTTACTTGATCGTCAAGAGTTTGCGCTCGCGCACGATCCCTGCCTTGTCGATCGTGTAGGCAACCAGCAGCGCGCCATCCTCGGCGCAGGCGTGGCAGGTGATCAGGGGCGTGGAAAACAGCACGCTCTGGCCGCCATCGGCGGTCGCTGTGCTGCCAATAAAGTCGGCGGGGGCGAACGGGACAGAGTCTGGGTGGGCGGCGGCAAACGCGCGCCAGGCCGGTGTGGCGCGGTCTTCCTCGCGCACGGAGTCCTCGTCGACGTCGATGGCGGCGCCATCGCTGCCGATCAGCAGGGTGCCTTCATTCGTGTTGGCGCGGAACGGATAGGTGACGGTGGCCAGGGCCGCCTTGCCCAGCGGGCGCCAGGCCGAGATGAAGCCCGCCTTGTTTGCCTTGACCAGCATCCTGGCGGCGGCGATGGCTTGCGGGCGGGCGCCCGAGCGCTGCATGGTGCGCAGCAGGCAGACGTCGGGCGCCGTGGGCGATTGTTCGCTGCGGCAAGCCGACAGCGAGCGCTCCTGCCACACGGCGCGCGCGTCGATGGGGCCCGTCTCCAGGGCATGGGCCGCCTGCATGGCGGCCAGGCCGCCAACGGCAAGGATGGCGCAGCCGGCTACGTGGCGGGAAAATCGTGTGGACATGGGGATGCCTTTCAAGAGCGGAAACAGGAGAGTCTCCGATTATAGGAGGGGGCTGGCGTCCTTGCCCACACGAAACGGCCTTGCTGGCGGGCGGCTTGCGCGTCGTTCAGCGCCTCTTTGCCGCCGCCTGGCGCAGGGCCTTGGCTTCCTGCTTGTTGGGAATGTGCGGCCGCGTGGCCAGCTCCGCCTTGACGGCGGCGATGGCGGCGCCGAACTGCTGTTCGGCCTGCGCCGGGCTGGCGCCCGCATAATCCTGCTGATTCGATTGCGCGGCACGCAGCCGGCGCAGCAGCGCCAGCAATTGCCTGGCGTGCAGGGCAGGCAAGTCTTGCGCCAGTGCTTGCGCGACCACCGCGCCTTCCACATGGTCGGGGTCGATCAAGCGCAGCAAGGCGAGGCCCGCAGGCTGTGGTACCGGTGTCAATTTTTCCATCCAGCCATTCTAAACGAGGTCGGGATTACAGGTATTCCCATATTTCATCGAAGGTTTCGCGGGCGAAATCGTTGCGCCAGGCTTCCGAGTTCTTTTCGCGGCTGACGGCGAACACGGCGCGCCACGTCTGCTTCGGCGAACTCGTGTAGGTGGCGGCGATCTTTTGCAGGCCGGCCTTGCATTGCTCGACCTTGCAACCGCTCTTCGCCAGTTGCTGGGCGGCAGGCGCCCATGCCACGGGCACCTTGACGACCTGGCACTCGAAGCTGACGGCAGCCGTCTGCATGCCGTTTTCCACCGTCACGGGGGCCGCCTTGGTGGCCTGGCACGCGGCGCCATTCATGGCGGCGATGACATTGGCGGCCAGCTGTTCGGCGGCCGGCGTGACGGCCGCGCGCATGGCGGCAGGGAACAGGTCGGCGATCAGCTTGCCCGTTTTTGCAGGGAATATTGCATCCGTTTCCTTCAAGCCGCTGTACGACGCATATTCGGCGGATTGCTGGCCCGCCAGGCGCGTGGGGCGCAGGTAGGCATTGAGCTGGGCGACGCTCGCTTCATCATGGTTGATGATGGTCTTGATGTACAGGTTGGCCACGTCGACGGGCGCCAGTTCCACGGCGGTTTCCGCCGCGATGGCGGGCTGGGCCAACGCCATGGCGGCGGCCAAGGCTGCCGCCAGCAGGGCAGTGCGCGATGTTGCTAATGTTTGGTGCATGTATTTTCTCCACGATTCAATGTCAGGCGCCAAAAATGCTTTATAGCAACTATGGCGCGCGCATTATAGATGGTAAAAGTCATAACGTTGCGCACATTAGGCGTGCGTCTTGCTCGCCGCTTCCAGCAGAGCCAGCAGCAGTTCCTTGCGCCGGCCTTGCGCCTTGCGCGCCAGGGTAGCCAGTTTTTCCAGCTTGCCCCAGATGGGATACAGCATGTGCTCGACCAGATAGCCTTCCAGCCCTTGCAGTTGCTGGCAGAACAGTTCCAGTTTCTCCACCTCTTCCAGTTCCGCCTGGATCTTGATCTTTGCGTTGTCCGTGCAGGCGCGCAGGCACGCGGCCAGCACGGGGGCGGAATCGCGCGTCACGCCATATTGCTCGGCAAAGGCCGCCGTGAACTGGTCCTGCACGGACTGGTGTTCCTCGTCGACGTAGGCCATGTAGTACTGCACCAGCGGGAAATAGCGCGCATCGAGCAGGCCCAGCCCGAACGTGGCGTAGCTGCCGGGCATGCAATTCTTTTCGCCTTCCGTGTCCGCATAGAATTCGAATTGCTCGATGGCGGCGCGCGCATACGCTTCCAGCTGCGGCTGCAGGGCGGGATAGGCGAGGGCGTTGGCAAAGAAGCGATGCGTATCGGATTTCGCCAGTCCCTTGATCGGCAGGTACTGCTTGACCTTGGACTTGAGCTTGATCTGGCAGCTTTTCGGGAAACCGTTGTTCAGCAAATGCGTGATGAAGGCCAGCGCCTGCGCATACGCCTCTTCCTCTTCCCGGACAATCGCGATGCTGATGGTGGCAAACACATCGTTGGCGCGGCATTCCAGCTGCGCATTTTTCAGGTGGACGGCGTCGGGCGCGAAGGTGCCGCTGCCTTCCTTGAGCATGCGCACGGCCCGTTCGCTGCCCAGTTCGCGCGCGATGTCGAGGAATTTGACGCCCGTCGACTTGGCGTAGCTCGGTTCGTGGCGCAAGATCATCACGGCGCCATACAGCAGCAGGTCGATGGACGCCAGCGCCTGCTTGTCAAGCGCCGCGCCCGCCTTCAAGGTGTATTCGGTGCTGCGGTAGCTCGATTGCTGCACGTCGTAGAACTGCGGCAGGAACTGCTTTTCCGCCCACGCCGACACGGCCTGGATGATATCGCTGCGGTGTTCGGCCAGCGCTTGCGGGCGCGACTTGTTCAGCTGCTCGATGCGCTCGAATTGGGCGATCGTCCAGGCGATATCGGCTTGGGGAAACAGGTGGGGATCGAGCAGGTGGCGCGCCAGGAAGAAGGTTTCCAGCTTTTTCGTCGGGCGGTTGCCATGCTCGAGCTTTTGCGTGACGTAGCTGTGTATGTGATCGAGCAAGCTTGTGCGCTTGCCTGCGTTGACATACTCGAGCAGGTTCAGGTGCAGCATGCCCTGCGCCGTCTGGAATTTGCCGCGAAAGCTGAAGCGGTAGTCGATCAGGGGCGTGTCGGCCAGTGTTTCCAGCTTCGCCCGCACGAGCGCTGCCAGCCGGGGCGCGATGGTGTCGCGCACGACGGCTTCGTCGAGGCGCGAAGGCGTCCTCGGTGCGACATCATCGGCCTCGGCCAGATGGAAATCGTCGGCCGTGGTGCGTCCCGGCTTGTAGTCGAGCAGGAAATCGTTAAAAACGCCCATTTGCAAGGTGGTCCGCTTCACGGCGGCTTCCAGGTCGGTACGCTTGAGGCGCTCGGCAAACCACGCTTCGATTGCCGCCGTCATTTCTTGTGTTGCCTGCTCTACAAGATTGCTCATCTGTATCGTCGTCTTTCCCTGCATTGCACGTGACGGTGCCACCGGCTGCCGTCACGATCATGTTTAATATAAAGCACTATTTTAGGTGGTCGGGCCTGGCCGCAACAAGGGCCGCACGGTTGTCACGAGGGGGCGGTGAGGAAGCGCGCGTCGATATCGTCGGACTGCGGTCCCACGGTGATCGTGGTGTGCCAGCCGGAAGGCTTGTCATTGCCATCAAATAAGGCGATGCGCGTGTGGACGAACAGCACGGAATACACGCCCGATTTCATGTCGCGGTTCAAGTCCCAGTGCATGAGTTCGATCGCTTCGCCCATGCGCGGCAGATGGGCGCCCGGCGGCAGCAGAATGTTCTGGTTGATGAATTCCCGGCTGGGGCCCGGTTCCTTGTGGCGCGGATCGATGTAGCGGAACGAGACGCTGGTAACGATGTTGCTCATGCATGGCTCCTGCCTGGTGATGTACCTGACGACAATAGCACAGGGGGAGGGCCGGGACGTGCGCCGCACGGCCCCAAGGCAGGCGCGCGGTTGAATATGTACGGTAACAGACGGTAGTTGACGAGCCGTCGCGCTACGCTTGCTTGTTATTGATCATTGAGATTGCCGTACACGTCATGATGCATTTATTCCTAGCAGAAAACCGCGCCGAGCTTGAGCGTCGTTGTTCGGCCATTCCGTCAGTCAGGTGGTGCCGGGGGGCGGCGGACCATACGCACAGCGGGATGCCAGTCCATGCCCTATGAAATTCTGCGCGACAGCATCGCGCTCGAGCCGGCGGGCGATGCCATTCGCTTCCATTTGTCCGTCTTCGGGGCGGAAAAGACCTGCCGCATCACCGTGACGGCCTTGCACAGCCTGGACCAGGAGCAGGGCGGCAACTTGCTGGACATCTTCGACAGCCACCGCCTGCGCATCGGCCAGCGCGCCTTCGCTTACCTGAGCCGCGATCTGCTGGTCAGCAGCGTCGTCTTGCGCGCACTTGATTTTTAGTTACTATTTCTTCTGCCTGCACCCGTGTCCTGGCCAGCTATGGTATTTCCGCACAGATCGTCAAGTAAATGCAGGTATGGCTGGACGGAAATGTTACATCTCGGTATTCTGCGCATCTGATACTTATTTCTATACAGAAAAAGGTAAGAGGGCGGTTCGGGCCGGCGGCATCGCGGCGCGCACTGCCACGCAAGGTCAGGCATGCAAAGGTGAAGTCGTCCGCTTGCTGAGCGAAACGGTCATGTTTCGGCTCGCGGCGGGCAGGGAACAGTGCTGTCATCTTTAAAATAGTAGGAGAGGTTGCTCATGGATGCAGAAAAGGATGTTGTGTACGGTACAGAAGATTTGTTGATGAGTTTGTGCAACTCGGTGGTTCGGGTGCTCAACGTGGCAACACAAAGCAAGGTCAATTATTCGGGCATGGTGCAGCGCATCACCAAGACGGGCCTCAAGCCCGACATCGGCTGCTTCGTGATGTTCGATGGCGGTTTCACGGGCCTGGTGGTGCTCAATTTCGCCGCCGATACGGCGATGGAAATCTACGAGCGCTACATGTTGCACATGGGTATGCCGAAGTCGGAGCTGGCCAGCTTCTACACGTCGGACGAAGTGTCGAACATCATGGGCGAACTGATGAACCAGATCGTCGGCGACTTCACGGGCAAGGTGCGGCGCGAGCTGCAAACGAACATCACCCAGAGCCAGCCGAAGATGCTGGTGCTGAACAAGCAGGTGATGCTCAGCGTCGACACGCCGCTGGACCGCCCGGAAATGCGCCGCGTCACTTTCTATACGGAAAAGAATAATATTTTCTATCTGGAACTGGCGATCGACCGTACCGAGTTCATCAAGCTGCACGATTTCGATTCGCGCGAAATCGACGCCGATTCGCTGATGGATAGCGAGTATGCGAACCGCGAACGCGACGCCGCCCCCGCGCCTGCGGCGGAGCCGGAAGACGACGACAACGCCGACCTGCTCAAATCGCTGGGCATGTAAGCAGCGGTATCGGAGAGCGGCTGGCGGCCGGTTTGCCGCCGGCCGCTGCCATATGCAGCCTACAGGGTCTTGCTCATGAAGACCCGGCTCGTGCCTTCGGGGCTGCAGGCAATCTCGCCGAAGCGGCGCCAGCCGCGGCGCTCGTAAAATTCGGGCGCCTGGAAACTGATGGTGTACAGCACCGCCGAGGCGCAGCCGCGCCGGCGTCCTTCCTCCTCGAACTGCGCCAGTACCTGGCTGCCCAGTCCCAGCCCCCGCAAGGCGGCGGGCAGATAAAACAAATCGAGAAACAGCAGGCCCAGCGAGGTCCGGCCCATGGCACCGCCCAGCACGCGCTGGCTGTCGCGGTCGCGCACGACCACGCTCAACACCTGCCTGTCCTGGTATCCCGTGATCGCATCGTTGTAGGCGTTCAAGCCGTCGAGGATGGTTTGCTCGACCTCCGCATCGATCGTGGCGCTGAAGGAAATGGTGTAGGGCAAGGCGTGGTGCTGGTTGGCGGGCATGGCGGGCAGGAAAATAGCTGATAACTGTATGAATATACAGTATTTTGGCTAGTTTTGCCCGGCTTGTTGCGGCAACGTCAATGTTTCCATGCGGCGCATGCCCACCATGCCGCTGTGCTGGCTGTCATCGAGCGACCAGTATTCGAGCGCATACGCATAGCTGCCATCGATGATGGTCAGCGATTCCTTCTGGCGGCCGTTGGGCGCCTTGTAATACAGGCGCCGCGCGGGCCGGCCATCGACCGTGTGCCTGAACGCCTGCGGGTTGAGGGAGGCGCGCTTGCCCGCCTTGCCCGCCATCGACATCGCCGTGATCGTCACGTAAGCGCCGTCCGGGCAGCGGGCCAGCAGGTGGGAGCCGCTCAGCACGGTGGGCTGCGCTTGATCGAGCGGCAAGCCGAACGGATGCACGCCGGCGATATCGTGGCACCCCATCTGCTGCGCCAAGGTACTCAGCACGGCCGGATCGAGCGCGCTGGTATAGTGTTTTTCGGCGGTTTGCGCCTGGCCCAGCGCCAGGCGGCGCTCCAGTTCGGCCAGCGAGATATCGCTGGGTACGGGCAGTGGCGCGGGGGCGTCGGGGTCGGCCGCGCTGGACGTTTCCGCCTGCATGCGCGAGACAACGGAGTGGCTGCTCCCGGCTGTGCCATCGAGGCCGTGGGCCAATGGCGTGGCGCAGGCCAGGGCCATTGCCAGCGATAAAACCGTATGTTTCAGCATGAAATTTCCTGCAATCCGAGGCAAAATGACACGCATTGTGTCTCAGATCGCCTGCGCATGCGCGTTCCTTTTCTTTAACGTGCGGCCATCGCCGACGCAATCTCGATCGAACTCAGTTTCCAGCCCCACACGCCATGGCGCTGCAGGACCAGTGCGCCGTCCTGCGCATTGCCGTCTTGTGCGCGCACGACGAAGGTGTTCAGGCCGGCATAGCCTGCGGAATACGCGGCTTTTTTCCGGGCGCCATCGGCGGGCGCGTCCGTGTCGCCTGCGGCTCCCGCTTGCGGGCTGACGGCGCTCTTGTTGACCAGCGCGACGACACCTGCGGGCGAGACCATGGCATCGACCATCTTGCCCAGCATGGCGCCGGCGATCGACTGGCCCAGCGCGGCCAGCGGGTTATCGCTGCCGGCGGTCGCCGCGATGCTGCGCGCCATGCTCGCCTCCAGCTGCGTCTTGACGCTGGCGCGCAGGGCGGGGAAATCCACGTGTCCGGCCAGGGCGTCGGCATTGCGCTCGGCCAGGGCGGTCTTGATCTGGTGCAAGGTGTAATACGGCGCAGCGTAGGCGGTGGCGGCGACGGCAATGACGGCCAGGGCCGCGGCGATGGTGATTTTTTTCAAGTGAAGCCTGTGAGATGGAGGGGTGGAAACGGATGCCCCGCAGCGTATCCGTTAAATTAAAATACGGCAATCATATTTTCTTGCCATTATTTTTCCGCATGTGCTCCGGTCGCCCTAGGCGGACCGCTATAGAGTGATGAGGATGGGTGCTGTATAATGGGAGAAAAGTATTTAACTAGCTGTTTTAACTGAATAAAGACCCAATATCACATGCTCTCTACAGCAAATATTACGATGCAGTTTGGCGCCAAGCCATTGTTTGAGAATATCTCCGTCAAGTTCGGCGACGGCAACCGCTATGGCTTGATCGGCGCCAACGGCTGCGGCAAGTCGACGTTCATGAAAATCCTGGGCGGCGACCTGGACCCGTCGGGCGGCAACGTCATGCTCGACACCAACGAGCGCCTGGGCAAGCTGCGCCAGGACCAGTTCGCGTTTGAAGACATGCGCGTGCTCGACGTCGTCATGATGGGCCACACGGAAATGTGGGCCGCCATCCAGCAACGCGACGCGATCTACGCGAACCCGGAAGCGACGGACGACGACTACATGCAGGCGGCTGAGCTGGAAGGCAAAGTGTCCGAATACGACGGCTACACGGCCGAATCGCGCGCAGGCGAACTGCTGCTGGGCGCCGGTGTCGCCATTGACCTGCATCAAGGCCCGATGAGCAATGTCTCGCCAGGCTGGAAGCTGCGCGTGCTGCTGGCGCAGGCGCTGTTCTCGAATCCGGACATCCTGCTGCTCGACGAGCCGACGAATAACCTGGACATCAACACGATTCGCTGGCTGGAAGACGTGCTCAACGAGCGCAACTCCACCATGATCATTATTTCCCATGATCGCCACTTCCTGAACCAGGTGTGCACCCACGTGGCCGACATGGACTACGGCACCCTGAAGATTTATCCGGGCAACTACGACGAATACATGTTCGCCTCGACCCAGGCGCGCAACCAGCAGCTGGCCAACAACGCGAAAGCGAAAGACAAGGTTGCGGAACTGCAGGAATTCGTGCGCCGCTTCGCCGCGAATAAATCGAAGGCCCGCCAGGCCACGTCGCGCGCCAAGCAGATCGAAAAGATCAAGGTCGACGACATCAAGCCATCGTCGCGCGCCTACCCGTTCGTGCGCTTCGACGGCGAAAAGAAATTGCACCGTCTGGCCGTGGAAGTCGAGAACATCTCGAAAGGTTTTGACCGCCAGCTGTTCAAGAACTTCAGCATCATGGTCGAAGCGGGCGAACGCATCGCCATCATCGGCGCCAACGGCGCCGGCAAGACCACCATGCTGCGCTGCATCGCGGGCGACATCGCCGGCCTGCAGCCGGACCAGGGCCGCGTGAAGTGGGCGGAAAACGCCAACGTCGGCTACATGCCGCAAGACCCGACGGAAGATTTCGCCAAAGACACGAACCTGACCGACTGGATCGGCCAGTGGACGAAAGAGGGCGACGACGACCAGGCCGTGCGTTCCATCCTGGGCCGCTTGCTGTTCGGCGGCGACGATGTGAAAAAGGCCGTCAAGGTACTGTCCGGCGGTGAAAAGGGCCGCATGATGTACGGCAAGCTGATGCTGGGCCGCCACAACGTGCTGATGCTCGATGAGCCGACCAACCACATGGACATGGAATCGATCGAATCCTTGAACATCGCGCTGGAAAAATACGCGGGCACCCTGATCTTCGTGTCGCATGACCGCGAATTCGTGTCCTCGCTGGCCAACCGCATCATCGAAATCAAGGAAGATGAAGTGGTCGATTACCGCGGCAATTACGAGGATTACCTCAAGAGCCAGGGTATCGATTAATTTGTACGCTAACGTTGGGTCGGATTACGCGCTGTGCGCTAATCCGACCTACGCTAGTAGGCAGGCCATGTAGGTCGGATTAGCGTAGCGTAATCCGACAATGCCGGCCAGCTGTACCATCGGCCAGCACCACACCGACGCGCCGCGGTTCATTCGTTCCGGCGCACCTGCTTCATTGCAATCGTGCCGGTCTATCCCGTTTTTGTTTGACACAGCCATGCAAACTTTAGCCATCAAATCCGTCGAGTACGAACACCCGCAAGACGGAGCCAGCTGCACTGCCCACGCCTGGGCACGCACGCCAGCGACGCCTTCCCCGGCTGAAAAAGCCGAACTGATCACGCGCATCAAGCGCCTGCTGATCGAGCGCGAAGCCGTGCTCGTTGCCCACTATTACGTAGATGCCGACCTGCAAGACCTGGCCGAAGCCACGGGCGGCTGCGTCTCCGACTCGCTGGAAATGGCCCGCTTCGGGCGCGACCATCCGGCCAAGACCCTGGTCGTGGCCGGCGTGCGCTTCATGGGTGAAACGGCGAAAATCCTCAGTCCAGAGAAAACCGTCCTGATGCCCGACCTCGACGCCACTTGCTCGCTCGACCTCGGCTGCCCGGTCGATGAATTCACGGCCTTCTGCGATGCCCATCCGGACCGCACGGTCGTCGTTTACGCCAACACCAGCGCGGCCGTCAAGGCGCGCGCGGACTGGATGGTGACGTCGTCGATCGGCCTCGACATCGTGGCCCACCTGCATGCGCAGGGCAAGAAAATCCTGTGGGCGCCGGACAAGCACCTGGGTTCGTACATTCAGAAAGAAACAGGCGCCGACATGCTGCTGTGGCAAGGCTCCTGCCTCGTGCACGACGAATTCAAGGGTATCGAACTCGATTTGCTCAAGGAAGAGTATCCGCAAGCCAAGGTGCTCGTGCATCCGGAGTCGCCCGCCAACGTGGTGGCCCTGGCCGACATGGTCGGCTCGACGTCGCAAATGATCGCGGCAGCGCAAACCATGGACACGGACACGTTCATTGTCGCCACCGACAACGGCATCCTGCACAAGATGCGCGCGGCCGCGCCAGGTAAACGCTTCATCGAAGCGCCCACGGCCGGCAACAGCGCCACCTGTAAAAGCTGCGCGCATTGCCCGTGGATGGCCATGAACGGCTTGCTGAACCTGGCGCAAACGCTGGAAAACATGCACAACGAAATCCACGTCGATCCCGCCGTCGGCCAGCTGGCCGTGCGTTCGATCAATCGCATGCTCGACTTCGCCGCCGCCAAGAAGGCGGGCCTCAAGCCGGGCGCGGACCTGGCAAAAGAAACCACATTGTTCCAAGGAATCGGTCCAGCATGAGTACCCTCGTTAATTCTTTCGCTCCCTTCGATCCGGCCCTGGCGCGCGCGTTCGAGGGCAATCTGCTGGCGGCCTTGCTGGAAGACGTGGGCCAGTGCGACCTGACGGGCGAGCTGGTGCCGCCCGACCACATCGTCACGGCCCGTGTCATCGTGCGCGAAGCGGCCGTGCTGTGCGGCGCGCCGTGGTTCGAAGGCATCATGAAAAGCCTGGACCGCAGCATCGACATTGCCTGGCATTACGCCGAAGGCGACATGATGACGGCCGACAGCGTCGTCTGCACGATTGAAGCGCCGGCGCGCGCCTTGCTCACGGCCGAGCGCAGCGCCCTCAATTTCCTGCAGCTGCTGTCGGCTGTGGCCACGGCCACGCGCCGGTATGTCGATGTGATCGCCGGCACCAAGGCGTCCATCCTGGACACGCGCAAGACCTTGCCGGGCCTGCGCCTGGCGCAAAAGTATGCGGTGCGGGTCGGCGGCGGCAAGAACCAGCGCCTGGCCTTGTATGACGGCATCTTGATCAAGGAAAACCATATCGCGGCGGCAGGCGGCGTCAGCCAGGCCCTGGAAAACGCGCGCAACCTCGATGCGGGCGTGCCCGTGCAGATTGAGGTGGAAACCCTGGCGCAATTGCAGGAAGCCTTGGACGCGGGCGCCGTCTCCGTCTTGCTCGATAACTTCAGCAACGACATGATGCGCGAGGCCGTGGCCCTCACCAACGGCCGCGCCTTGCTCGAAGCGTCGGGCGGCATTAACTTCGACACCGTGCGCGCCATCGCCGAAACGGGCGTGGACCGCATCTCGATCGGCAGCCTGACGAAGGACGTGCGGGCCACCGATTACTCTTTGCGCATCGTCGGCTGATGAGAAGAGCGGGGCGGCGCCTGCTGGCCTTGGCGCTGCTGTGGCCGGCGTTTGCCGTGCCTTTGCCGGCGCCGGCCCGGGAACTGCTGGCCGTGGGTGCGCAGTTCGAGCGCGTGTTCGAATATCAGGACAGCGGCGAATACGGCGGCCTGGGCGCGGAACTGCTGCGCGTGATGGCGGCGCGCACGGGTAACACCGTGCGTTTTCGCATGGTGCCGTGGGCGCGCGCGCAAGCCATGCTGGTGCAGGGCCAGGCCGATATCCTCATCGGTCCCTACAAGACGCCCGAGCGCATTGCCAGCATGGCGTTTTCCGACAAGCCGTTCTACCAGGACCAGATGGTCTTTTATACGCGCCAGGACGCCAGTTTCGGCTGGGATGGCGATTACGCGGCGCTGAAGAACCGCCGAGTGGTGCTGCTCAATGGCTGGGCCTATGGCGCGGACTGGGAGCGCGTGCGGCCCGGCCTGCAGGTCAGTGTGGCCAACAATGTGGAAAATGGCTTGAAGATGCTGGTGCACAGCCACGTTGACGTGTTCATCAGCAACCGCCGCAATACCGACCCCGTCATCGCCCGTCTCGGCTATGGCCGCCAGGTGAAACCGCTGCCCAGAATCATCGAACTGCAAAACGGCTATTTTGCCTATCCACGCTCACCCGCTTTCGACAGGCTGCGGCTGCAGTTCGACCAGGAACTGAATAACCTGATCGAGACGGGCGAATTGAAACGACTGGGCAAGCGCTACGACGTCAGCATACCCTGACACTGGCTATCTTTGCCGCGCTTGACACGCCTCAAGCATGCTCCATGGCCCGGTTCTACCCTGAAAGCAGGCAGCACAATACTGCCCATCACGCCGAGGGGAATGCCATGGATACGCACCGCATCAAGCAACTGATCTGCACCGGTTTCGTCATCGCGCTGGCCGCGGCCCTGTTTGCCTGCGGCGGCGGCCATCATCACCATCCACCGGCCGTGAGCGCCTATGCGGCCACCAGCCTGGTGTCGGACAAGCCCGCCGTGCCGGCCGCGCACACGGACCCCAACCTCGTCAACGCCTGGGGCGTGGCCTTCAACCCGCGCGGTTTCGTCTGGGTGGCCGCGAATGGCACGGCGAAGTCCACTTTGTACGATGGCAACGGCGTGCCGCAATCGCTGGTGGTCGGCACGCCGGCCGGGCCCACGGGCATCGTCTTCAACGGCACGCAGGACTTCAAGCTGAGCCAGAACGGCGTGACGGCACCCAGCCCCTTCATCTTCGCCAGCGAAAGCGGGACTATTTCCGCCTGGTCGCCCACGGTCAGCCCGACGACCGCCGTGGTCGTTTTCGACGGCAGCGAGGGCGGCAGCGTCTACAAGGGCCTGGCCATTTCGCGCTATGCGGGCGCCAATTACCTGTATGCGGCCGATTTCCACAACGGGCGCGTCGACGTCTTCGATGCCGGCTTCGCCAGGGTCGCCCTGCCTGGCGCATTCGGCGACCCCGCCTTGCCGGCTGGCTATGCGCCGTTCGGCATCCAGGCCATTGGCGAGCGCATCTATGTCGCCTACGCGAAGCGGGAAGCCAGCGGCGACGATGAAGAGGCCGGCGCCGGCCTCGGTATCGTGAACGTGTATGACACGGGTGGCACACTGATCAAGCGGCTGGTGAGCGGCGGCGCCCTGAATGCGCCATGGGGCATGGCGCTGGCGCCCGCCGATTTCGGCACGGCCAGCAATATGTTGTTGATAGGGAATTTTGGCGATGGCAAGATCAATGCCTATGACCCCGACACGGGTACCGCCGCTGGCGTGCTGCTCAAGACCGATGGCACGCCGCTGGCGATCGATGGCTTGTGGGGCATCGCCTTCGGCAATGGCCTCAACAGCCAGCCCGTCAATACGCTGTTCTATGCGGCCGGGCCGGATGACGAGACGCATGGGCAATACGGGCGCATCGATTTGAAGTAGAAGCAACGTCCCCGTGCGCGCGCAGGGCGGCACGGGGGCGATCTTTACAGCTGGCGTGCCTCGAACGTATTGCACTGGGCAATCTGGCCGCTCTCGATGCCCTTGCTGAACCAGCGCACGCGCTGCTCAGAGGTGCCGTGCGTAAACGAGTCCGGCACGACGTGGCCTTGCGACTGGCGCTGCAGCGCATCGTCGCCGATGGCCGTGGCCGCTTTCAGGGCCGCTTCCACGTCGCCCTGTTCCAGGATCTTGCGGTCGGCGTTCGCGTGAAATGCCCACACGCCGGCAAAGCAATCGGCCTGCAATTCCAGGCGCACGGACATGGCGTTGGCCTGGCGTTCGGAGGCCGTGCGGCGCGCATTGTCGACCTTCTCGGACAAGCCCATCAGGTTCTGCACGTGGTGGCCCACCTCATGCGCGATCACGTAGGCTTCCGCAAACTCGCCCGAGACCTTGAAGCGCTGTTGCATCAGATTGAAGAAGTCGAGGTCCAGATAGACTTTCTGGTCGCCGGGGCAATAGAAGGGCCCGCTGGCGCTCTGGCCCGTGCCGCAGGCCGTCGGGATGCTCCCGGAAAACAGCACCAGCTTGGGCTTCACATAGCTGCCGCCTTCGGCCTTGAACAGGGCGCCCCAGGTGTCTTCCGTATCGGCCAGCACGGTTTTCACGAAGCGGGCCATCTCGTCCGATTCGGGCGGCTGGCGCGCCGGGGCCTGGCTTTGCTGGGTGCTGACCTGGCCGCCACCGCCGCTGAGCAGGTTGAGCAGGGTCAGGGGATTGACGCCCAGCACATACGAGCCGGTCTCTTATACACATCTC